>JAUSPJ010000306.1 GCA_030655795.1 Fidelibacterota bacterium
GGAGCGATACCGGGTGAAATTCAGAGTTGAAACGGACGCCGAAAAACGCACAATCTTTTATCTGACAATACCGGTTTCTAAATGATTATTTATTTTTTGTTTCCCTGAACGTAGCTATAAACCAAGTTAGGATTTACACGATGGATAGTTATGGATGGATATCAATATTACCACCCCTGCTGGCAATTATCTTAGCCATACGAACCAAACAGGTTTACCCGTCACTTTTTCTGGGCATCTGGCTGGGCTGGACCGCGGTCAACCGCTGGAATCCGCTGCTGGGATTGCGGGATACGCTGGAAGCCACGGTCAATACATTCAAGGATTCCGGGAACACGAAAGTCATTATTTTCAGTATGATGGTTGGTGCGCTGATTATCCTGATGCAGCATTCCGGCGGCGTCCGGGGATTCATCCGCTGGATCAGTGAAAAGGGGCTGGTTAATAACCGTCGCAGCGCCGGAATCATGCTGTGGCTGATTGGGATTCTGATATTCATTGAAAGTAACATGATCAACCTGGTTATCGGCTCAATCGGCCGGCCGCTGTTTGATAAATTCAAGGCGCCGCGGGAAAAACTGGCTTACCTGGCGCATTCGACATCGGCGCCCGTATGCGTAATGATTCCGTTTAACGGCTGGGGGGCGGTGCTGACCGGACTGCTGGTCGCACAGCAGATTGAGAACCCGTTTTTTACAGTTTTGAAAGCGGTGCCGACCAATTTTTATGCCATTTTTACCATTTTGCTGGTGCTGTTTATCACCGTTACCAATAAGGATTTCGGGCCTATGGCGAAAGCAGAAAAACGGGCCCGGGAAACCGGCAAGGTAATCCGGGATGGAGCGCAGCTGCTGGTATCGGAAGAAACCATAGCCATGCCCGTCAAAGAGGGTGTTACACCGCGTCCGATCAACATGCTGCTGCCCCTGGTCTCGATGGTGTTGACGGTTCCGCTGGGGCTATTGGTCACGGGTGGCGGAAATATTACTCAGGGTTCGGGATCGACCGCAGTTTTCTGGGCCGTGATTATGGGAATTGCTGTCGGCGCGGTTATTTATAAAATTCAGGGTATTTTTTCCCTGAAAGAGATTCTCGATCTGGTCATGAAGGGTATGGGCGGACTGATTCCCATGGGATTGCTGATGGTGTTTGCGTTCACCCTGGGAGCAACCTGTAAAACCATTGGAACAGGACCCTATGTGGCCACCCTGGCGTCGGCGACGATCCACCCGGCCCTGATCATTCCGATGGTGTTTCTGATTGCCTGTTTTATTTCCTTCGCAACGGGGACCAGCTGGGGAACCTTTGCGATTATGATTCCCATTGCCGTACCTCTGGCCCTGAATATGGGGTTGAGCCTGCCGTTGATGGTCAGCGCCGTCATGGGGGGCGGTGTTTTCGGGGATCACTGTTCACCCATCTCCGATACAACCATGATCGCATCCATGGCCTGTGCCTGTGATCATATCGATCATGTGAATACCCAGTTGCCCTATGCGTTGGCTTCGGCCGGGCTGGCGCTGTTGATATATCTTATCCTTGGATTTAATCGAAGATTCCCTTTGGGATAGGATAACTGTATGGCTCCGATAGAAGCAATTGTATTTGATTTTGATGGTGTGATTGTTGACAGCGAACCGTTGTATGAAAAGGCTGAAAAAGAGCTGTTTGCATCCTACGGAGTTGACATAAAAATCGAGGATTTGAAAGATACTAAAGGTCTCTCTGAAAAAATGTATCTGAGTATCATCCGGAAACGCTATAATATCACTGCTCCGATGGAAGAGATGATTTTAAAAGGCCGGGCGATCTTAAAGAAAGATTTTGCATTAGAGCTAAACTACATCCCTGGATTTCCTGAGTTTTATAATAAAATCAGCCCACAGGTAAAACCCGGGCTGGCCACATCCAGCTCCCGGGATTTATTGAACTGGATATTTGATAAAACACAGATTCGTAATCATTTCCGCTGGAGTGTTACCGCGGATGATGTTGTTTATTCAAAACCACATCCGGAGCCCTATCTGAAAATATGTCACCTGATGGGCGTCAAACCTGAAAATGCCATTGTTATCGAAGACTCGGCCAACGGCCTGCAATCGGCTATGGCGGCGGGGGCGGTTACGATTGGGTTTCTCAGCGGTTCTTCCCAAGACGATTTTCCCGATGCCGATTACAGGGCGTTGGATTATAAGCAGGTCGAAGCGCTGATTATGGCAATTATTGAACAGAAAAAGGATAAATAATCCTTGCATTTAGTGTTGAAACCAAGGATATTACCGACCGATTGAACGTTATTTTTAAATGTTAATTTTCATAATGAGATTTCTGAAAAATTTTATACGCGACTCTGTTTTTTACTTCATATACCATCTCTGGTTGTCTTTTAAATATAGTATCTTACACCAAATAACCGGCTTTATACATCGGTCTGCACCGTTTGTATTCCGGTAAATCAATAGAAATGAGCAGATTATGTCGAAAATTAAGAATTGGATTTATTTACTTAAAAATGATCCTGTCCCCGTTTTATTAAAAAAGGGGCCCCTGCCTGTCCGTTATGCGACGGCCTTACGGTTTACTCCTGGTGATGCTGAATTACTGGACACCCTGAGAGGAGATTTTTATAAATACAAACCACGCGAGCATCTGTTAAAAAGCCAGTTACCCGACGGACTTTGGGACCTGGAAAAGAAATATAAGATTGAAGAACGCAACCGGGCGATGTCTTTTTTACAGCAGTTGAAAAACATGACCGAGCTGCTTGACTATGGCTGCACAAAGGACATGCCTTCCATCCAAAGAGGGATTATAGCACTGCTTAAAACCCAAAAACCGGATGGAAAATTTCCGCTGCTGCTGCACCATCATGGGTATGCACTCTGGCTGCTTGCCCAGTTTGACCTGATTGGCAATCCCTTTGTGGAAAAGGGGTATCGCTGGCTGGCTAAACGTCAGCGGTCCGATGGCGGCTGGCTGTCACCGTCGATGGTTCCGAACGGCGTCTCCCTGAAAACCGCTAAAAGCGGCATCTGGACAACGCTCTTCGCATTTCAGGCGTTCAGCGTGCATTCCCGATTGCGTCACTCCGATGTGTGTCAGAAGGCGGCGGGCTTTGTTCTGGACAATTATCTGGAGCGGAGTCATACGACTCTGTTCCCCGAGGCGGATGCCTGGAGTTTCCTGCATACGGATTACTCGGATAATGGTCTTTTCCGGGGCGGAACCTTGCGGTTTATTGAGGCGTTAGCACCATGTGCAGAATTACACGATCATCCGAATTTCAGGAAGGCGGTCAACTGGATGCTGGATCAGCAATTGAGTACGGGACTGTTTCCGGCAGTGGTTGGAAAATCCAAAGAGGGTGACTATGCCGTAACCCTTCGCTTTGTGACGGCTCTCAAAGAAATGGACAAAGCCACTGTCTGATTGAAACATTAGTGGTTTTATCTGTTTTAAACAGAATATTTTTAGTGTTAGTTGAATAGGAGATATAAATGGCTGAAGAGATAAAAATTACAGATAGTATATATGACCCGGATTCGGTTCAGGGAGTTCCGGAAATTCTGCCGATTATGGCCTTACGGAATACGGTGTTGTTTCCCCAGCAGGTAATTCCAATCTATGTCGGGCGCGAACGTTCATTAAAGCTGATAGAAGATTTACCGGAAGCCAAACGCCGGATTGTTGTTGTCGCTCAAAAGGACGGGTCTTTAGAGATGCCGG
>JAUSPJ010000307.1 GCA_030655795.1 Fidelibacterota bacterium
CCAGTCGATCGTTATCATAAAATTCCACCTGTGCTTTGGAATCGCTAAAAACATCTTCATCGCTTCCGAAAAAGTCCTCATCTCCAAAACCCTCTTCTATGAATTTGTTTTTTACCCATATCTGGTAGATTCCAGGTTTGAAGCGCTTTATCGTGAAAATCTCTTTGCTGATTTCGGGACTTGTAGAAATATCACCGCTGGATGATGCGTAACCTACTTTGGCGTTTCTCCGGGCACACTTCCGTTCAGCGAATAGCCAACGCCGGTTTGCGGATCAGGTTCAATTAATGCGGCTTCCAGTTCTGAACCGAAGGAAGACCAGGACAGTACGATTTTATAGTTTTCAATTGGCGGAAGGGGTTCCGCTATTGCCGATATCATTGATATGAGCATCAGCAGCCCGAAAAATAGTTGTGCTTTTTTTAACTTCATCGTTTTCCTTTTATGAATAACCATAAAAATTAGATAATGACTTTTTCTGAAAGTTGTCAGAATTCGTTTCTGCTTGATTTTTTGTGATATCCGGTAAATTCAGTTTCACTTTCAAGACTATTCCACTGTTGCCCAGACCTGTTTTGTGTTTATAAACTGACGGGCAATCCGATCACACATATCGTTGTGAAAATCACCGGAATGCCCGGCAACGTAATGCCATTGGATATCCTTATGATTCAGGGAATCCAGGAGTCCCCATAAATCCCGGTTTTTCACGGGGTTTTTACCGGCGGTCTTCCAATTTTTCAGTTTCCAGTTTTTCATCCACTCGGTAATCCCTTTGCGGACATATTCACTGTCGGTTAAGATTGATGCGGCTTCTCCGGGACTCAAATGCTTCAGCGCTTCTATAACGGCAGTAAGTTCCATCCGGTTGTTGGTGGTGTTATCCTGAAAACCGCCCCATTTGCGGGCGATTTGATCATTTTCGAGGAGCACAACCGCCCAGCCGCCGGGACCGGGATTGCCTGAACAGGCGCCATCAGTATAGAATGTTTTCATAAATATCCGTTCTTAAGATTTTAAATTGTCAGTTTGGTGTTTCGATTTTTGACAGAATTCCATTTTTAAAATAATAGAGCAGCTCCCTGGAATCCGCGGTGTTGTAAATCCATAATTCATATTCCTGGTTTTGACTGCTTTGTAATGCTTTTTTAAAAGCGGGGGGGCCATACTCGGTTTTAATCCGGTCACTCTTCATTCCGATTTGTGGGCGGAACGTGGATTCAGCCGGGATACGGCGGGTTTGATCGACGGCGTTTTTCAATTTCTCGTTGGCAGCTTGCTCTTTGAGATACTGAATACCCTGTTCCAGAGTCTCTATGTGCCCGCGGGTAAGAAAATTTATTTCAGGTCGAATTTCTGATGCCTGTCGCAGGGATTCCAGGGCTAACTCGATGTTCTGTTGTTCGACAGACAGATTGACATCGGCGATGTAACCGTAAGCAATTTTGGAAAGGTAGGGTTCAATACGTTCCCGAATCGGCGGATGGTGTTGAATCGCCAGATCGAAGAAATGCAATGCTTTTTCCCAAACCTTGTAATCTGTGAAAACCACTCCCCGGTGGAAATATATTTCACTCCGATACAATTTTGTGAGCTCTTCGGTATTCGGCAATTTTAGTTGCCGGGTTGCCTGAAGAAATTGTTCGGCTTGGTCGATGGAATTCGAGAGAATTAATGAATCCAGACTGTTACGCCACCACAGAATAATATTCTGGTAACTGCTGTCAATATCCTGCGCTAATGATTCATAGCGCGATTTTTCCGCCAGTTGAAGATACTGGGATGCTTTTGAAAAATTTTTCACTTCGACAAAGTGCTTGGCCAACTCGACCTGCTGAAACGCCATTAGATTATTACACTCATCAATCATCCAGCGCGCCTTAAAGAGGCGTGGATGAGTTGGATTCTTAGAAATAAAATCTTCAAAATTGGCCTTTGCGGCAATATAATCGCCCTGCTTGTATAGTGCCTTGGCTACGTCTCCCTGGGTAGGATTGCCGCCATTTATCATGCTGAAGGTCAGCGAAATTCCAATGCTGCTGAAATTCAGATTCTCAATCGGACTTAAATCCCGGGTATCCATAAAATTGTCAAACCGGGCGATATTGTATTCCAATTCGATACCGTAGGCTTCTTTGAAATTATACTCGATTTTGGATAAAAATTTCATCCCCACCGCGATGGAGAATGTCCATCCGTTCTGGTTTAGAAAACGATCGCCTTCACGAGTCTTATAAGCGGAAATATAGGCCCGGCCGGCATTGAATTGCAGGTAATTGTAAAATCGTTTTGACCATTGAAATGCAAGCGACTGGTTGATATTACCCTCAATGAGTAACGGCGCAAAATAGAGGTTCTGATTGGCGCCTGGCGCATATTGTGGCCAGGTTTCTGGCAGACCCTGATTAATTATGCTCGATTTGTATTTAAACCCTAAGCCAGTCTGGAAATCGGCGAAATTTTGAGGGACAATCAGGCCGAGCAGATTATATTTCACCAGCTCGACTTCAACATTATGAATATACCGGTTTATTAACTGGTTGAATCCTTCCAGCGACGTTTCCGTCGAATCAAAGCCAATCGCATTAAGCCCCAACAGTTGCCCGCCGGCCTTTATTTCAAAAGTAATAATCCCAAAGGGATTGCGGTATTCGATCGGATTCTTGAAAAAATCGGCAATCCTATAGACGAATGTTTGACCAAATGCGAATCCCTGAATGCTTATCATTGTCCATATTATTAGTTGGCGAATTCTCATTGCTTAAAAATAAACAGTATCAGGGTGAAAAGTAAGCAAAAATTACACTGAAAATATGTATATTAATGCGATATTAACCTGATATTCTTTGAATGTTGATTCTGAAACAAACAATTTAAATTCTTGTTTAACAATTATGCGTAAATGGCTGCGTAAACAATCCACATTATCAATTATCGCTGTTTCAATAGGTGTATTAGCGATAATGACCGTCGATACAGCCGCTAATGACCGGTTTGGGAAGTTCTCCATCGCCCGCTTAAAATATGACGGCGGCGGCGACTGGTACAGCGATCCGAGTTCGCTGCCAAACCTGCTGGAGTTTGTGGCCGCGAATACGCCCGTAGCAGTAAGTCTGGAAGAGTATCGGGTATCAGTGATGGATAAGGAACTCTTTTCTTTTCCATATTTGTATATGACCGGGCATGGAAATATCCGTTTTTCTGAAGGGGAGGTGCTGAGGCTCCGGCAGTATTTTCAGGCGGGCGGGTTTTTACATGCCGATGATAACTATGGAATGGACAAGTCCTTTCGCCGGGAGATGAAACGGATTTTCCCGGATCACGAGCTGCTTGAATTACCCTTCAGCCACCCGATTTATCACTGTTTTTTTGATTTTCCCGATGGATTGCCGAAGATTCATGAACACGACAATAAAGCTCCTCAGGGATTTGGAATCTTTTATAATAACCGGCTGGTTGTGTTTTACAGTTTCGAGAGCGATTTAGGGGACGGCTGGGAAGACACGGATGTCCATAATGACCCGATTGAAAAACATGAAAATGCCCTTAAAATGGGCGCCAATATCATCATCTATTCACTGAGTCCATGATCAAAGCTGACGATAATTTCAACATCATAGAAGGTAAACTGAACGAACTGCGACGCCAGTGGAGCCGGTTTATTTTCATGAACGGTTTTATTCGGGTCTTGATGCTTGTTTTATTTGTTGGGTTTATGATTTCGACAATTGAAGGCTTTCGGTATTTTGAGGCGCCGGTCCGGCTGAGTATCCTGAGATTTACGGTGGGCTTTCTAATTATTTTTTTTCTGGCGCCGATTATTCTGGCAGTACTGGTTCGTACCAATCGTATGGTTTCCTACTCGAATATGAACCTGGCAAAAATAATCGGACAGCGGTTTTCCGAAATCGGTGACCGCCTGGTAAACGGGCTGCAATTGTATGAAATGACTCAAGGACAAAAATCCGGCTATTCGCTAGAGCTGGCCGCTTACTCCGTTCAAACCGTTGCAGAGGATATTGGGAAGTACCGTTTTGCGGAAATTGTACCGTGGAAAAAACTCAGGGTATCTTTCATCCAATTGGTGATTGTATCGATTGTCATTTCCGGACTAGTGATGTTGAA
>JAUSPJ010000312.1 GCA_030655795.1 Fidelibacterota bacterium
ATAAGATTCTTTTTACCGGTCCTATTCCAGGAGCGTACCATTCTACCCAGTCGTTATCACAACAACCAAAACTAAACCAGAATTGATAGCAGTTCGTGAACGTGCCAGCCGGTACTGTTATGGTATCTGTCTTACTCTGAAGATATACAGTCCATTCTGTGACAATCCATGAATCACCGACAGCAGCCGAGAAATCGAGCCAGAGCTGCTCCTTTTCTTCGTATCTGAGAAATAGTTTGTTATCACTACTCATACGTAGGTAAATGTTTCCTTGATTTCTATACTCATCGAATTTGTAA
Organism: Fidelibacterota bacterium; assembly: GCA_030655795.1. Classification (GTDB taxonomy): domain Bacteria; phylum Fidelibacterota; class UBA2242; order UBA2242; family UBA2242; genus B118-G9. The sequence continues at coordinate 300 of JAUSPJ010000312.1, forward strand.
TAAATGAGATCGTTGATCCGCATTGTGTCAATAATCGTTTCTGGAATATGGTCAAACATCCACTGATTTCCAATATGCATGGGAAAATAGTAAGCTAAAGTTCCACCATCTAATCCCAGCGATTTATTTAGAGCCCATTGAGCGGAAGTCCTAACATCCGGATCGGGATCATCGAGAAGCTGGATGAGCGCTTCAATGACCTCTTGTCTATGAGAAAGGATATCGTTTCGGATAGATTGAAATAGAACAGCATTATCTAAATCCTCACCAACCCATGGATAATCATTTGTAAAAAGCCTCCTAATAACTTCAATGGCATGACGCCTAATCCACCATTCCGTTGCGGATTGCGCGGCGGATAGAATTTCATCGGCACCGGAAAAAACTGTGGCAGCATATCGTGGAGGAATATTCCATATGTAAATATAAGGCACTCTAAAGTCTCGTTCTTTTTCATCTACTAATTGTACCATCAGATTTTCATCAACAGTGACATACCAGTAGTACCGATATATGCAACCTGCCGGGCAATCTCCCAGACCATGCGAAAAGATAAGATGCCAGATGTTATTTTTTTTGAACCATTCAATATTATCTCCATCACAACAAATACCGTTTGGTTCAGCGTAAATAACTCCCGGAATAGCCTCGTAAATATTTGATAAAAGCGACATCTTAAGCGGTTGTGCAAATTTGAGGAGAAAGCAAAAAGAGTGAACTTCTACAGATGTCATCTGATAAGTGGATGTTAAGGAGTCAATAGTCTGATTTCCAGTTGAATGTATGATTCGTTCGGTAAATCAAACTCGATAGTTGTCACCGGGTTAAAGGGATTGGGATAATTCTGAAGTAGTCGAATTTTTTCTGGAATTTGACAGTCATTGGAATCAACGATATTAAATTCTCTTGAATAGAGATTTCCTGCTGATTCCGAAATCAGGTTCGGCTGCGGACTCGTGATATCAATAAAACTGGCTACCCATTCCGGCATTGCAGGTGGTGTATCCCCGGCAAGCAGTTCCCGCCAAACCTCATCGGTGAGACGATTATTAATCGGCTGGCAGAATTCATAATATGAAAAAACAGCTCCCCGCGTCAGTCGAATCGTTCCGCCTTCATTAACAATTACGAAGATTTCCAGGGGATAACCGACTCCTTCCTCAAGACATAGATTCATATTGGAATCGGTATGAACATCGGCAATGACTGCCATATCATCGGTATCGGCATTCCAGAGCTGTTGGGGATCATCACTGTCAGATACAAGATAGTGCAATAGTCTCCCAAAATAGTAGATGTTTTCATATTCAGAATCGGAGAGTGCGGTGTTTTCCAGCTCTTTGACTGAAATATCTCGCAGGAAAAGGAGTAATTGTTCGAATAGATTAAGTTTATCCTGAAAACCGTTTAAAAGCAAATCCCGGGATTCGAGCCCGTCACGGGTAAAGCGTACAAGACTGGCGAGTCGGGCATAGAGATGGGGATTCGGTTCCACATAACTTTTCGGTGGTCCCGGTGTGATACAACGAGGGATCATACTTTGCTTAGCATAGAGAATCGTATCGTGCCGGAGTTCTGCCCAGGAAGCTAAGGCGCTTAAGAGTTCCTTATCCGCCCAGGCGATAGTCTGCATGAAGAAGGGATATCCGTCACCTTTTTCATAGAGCAGCGGCATCAGGCAGTAGAGCCAGTTCCAGTACAGATTCTGTGCCCACTCCTCCGGTGATATAGCGGCAAATTCAGTTTTGAAATCAATAATTTTCTCCGGATAATTTGGATAGGCTGTTTCATGATACAGGGAATCGAGCAGATCGTAGGCCCTTTCTGATCCCAATATAGTCATTACGTCCAATCCTTTGGGAAAATAACGCTCAGGAATTTCCGGAAGTACCAGATGAGCAAACATATAGGAGTCGGGAATAAACCGCTGGCCCATCAAGCGGAAGCCTTTATATTGGGTAAATGATCCGTAAATCCAGTTGGGTATTTTGGGCTGTGGAAGCTGCTGAGCAGACGACATGAATGTTTCCAGAAGGATACTATTGCTGAGACTATCGGGAGAGAGGGTTAGAAAGTCGGAGCCGTAAACCTCATCGGCAATAAGCTTGTAATTTCGGATATTTGGATCGTCGGTCTTGCCTACAAAAAAGACCGTAGGTTCATAGATCTTTTCCCACAAATCCAACAGAGCTTGTCCATTAATTTCCAGCGTGTACAGCATTTGTACCAATAATAAAGCCTGCAGGGTATGTCTGTAGGCTAAATCGCCGAAAAGCTGTGGCTCCATGGTAAAAATAGTCCAGCCCTGCCACATCATGGATTTGAAAAAGGCGGTGAGTGTATCGTTTTGTGTATAATGTCCCCGGGGAATGAATTGACTGTAATCCAGCATTGAGAAGTTGCCGAATATCGGTGAGAAGTGAAATCCGTCATGGTCCGAGATTAAGGTCAATTCCGAATCAACCAGCGTGGAAACCGTATCAGGAACGGTAAGATCACTTCCTTTCAGAAGTTTTTGAGATGTATATAGGAAAGCAAGATTGCGGTAAGCTGCTTCCCGGGCTTCGGGTTTGGTGGCGCTAATGTGTGTTATTTGAGTTTGCTCGATTAGTGCTTCCGTCAGGAAAGACAAAGTGGGAATAAATTTCTCTATTTCGATTTCCGCCAGAAACCGGTCAAACAGAACATGATAGATATGTAGTACAGCATCGCTGGTCACGAAGATAGGCATACCGCCCCAGGTACATTCATTGTACACATCATAGAGCTGGGTATACCGACTTTTCTTTACAGTAAAATGGTTTTTCTGTAGTAGAGCCAAATCGATGGAGCTGAATTCAAACTGAGAAGACCAGTTTTCGATATTGCTGAAATTGGATTCGACTGTGAACAGGGGTACGCTGGGTGTAAAGATTGCCGGGTAAGGATGATATGTGCCAAACTCTGTCTCAATATCTGTTGTTATATCGGCAATCATTTGGGCATTAAGCGACGGCACAACAATTACAATCAACAGGATTACACTGAGTAAAATGGATGTCTTTCTTATCATTTTAGCACTCCGCATTTCATCACTCCTCTATATGAGAATTTGTTTATAATCCAAATTAATAGACAATGTAACAAAAAGCAAATTTCACTGAATCTACCACCGGTATTCAAAACCCAAATCCCAACGGTAGGTTTCAAGGATGTTGCCGTTTGAGCGAATGTAGAGATTGGCGCCGGATGAGTGTTTATATACGATGCCTAAATTTACGTTGGTGCTCCGCGAGATATTTTTAGCCGGATCGGAGCTGTATTTTTCATAGCGGTCAGTTTCTTTATC
>JAUSPJ010000280.1 GCA_030655795.1 Fidelibacterota bacterium
TTTTTCGTGATTATCAATATACTTTTGGGGAATCGGATGAGTACCCAAAACAACCTTTATACCAAACCGATTCTCCAGAAATCTTTTAAATGTATCGATATACGGACAAGGCGGGTAGCCGACCACCAAACCGGTTGCCAGATGAATTACTTGGGCGCCGTTTTTGACCATCTCTTCACCGGCATATTCGATATTGCCGCCGGGACAACCGTCGCAGGTTGTATAGCCGACGATTTCCAGATCGGTATCCTTATCATAGATACTGAAAGCGCCTTCCCGGTTTTTCATGGCCCGAAAACACTTCCCGCCGGCACAGCGACGATAGCGATCACAAATGATAATTCCAATTTTTACTGATTCCTTCATGTTCAAACCTCAGATTTGGTATTCAGTGATCAGAATTCTTTCAGCTCACCCTTTTGATAAGCATCATAAGCTTCTTTTACTGTCATATCACCGGCGCCGACATAGATTTTAACATTACCCTGTGCCAGAACCCGCGCCGCATTCCCGCCCGGACCATTCCCGGTAATCAACACATCCGGTTTTAATTCAAACAGTTTCTGAGCGGTCTGCGGTCCGGCGCCATGAGCGGTTTCCGCTATCGCCCGATTATCCACCGTGCAGATGCCTTTGGTTTCATCATCGTAAATAAAGAAATAATCCGTTCGTCCGAAGCGGGGATCAATTTTTGAATCCCATTCCGTTCCTTCGCTTGTAAATACAATTTTCATTGTCGTTCCTCTCTTTTATTTAAAATTTATTAACCGCAGAGATCACAAAGGACGCAGAGAATATCTGCGGTGCATAGATCATACTATAACACATTCACAAAATCTTTAATTGTTACCCAGCTTTGCCGGACCATCTTCTGCAATTCTCCATCATTAAACTCGATAATGGTTTTACCCTGAGTCATGGCTTCGGTGAAGGATTCATCATAGGGTAATTCGGAAATGTGTTCAATAGCGTTGTCTTTTAAAAATTCCCGAATCTGTTGGTTGACGTCAGGATTCAGGTCGGCTTTATTAATAATACAGCCGGCTTTGATACCGAACTTGTTAACCAGCTGATAAACTCGTTTCAAATCGTGCAGGCCGGAGACCGTCGGTTCCGTCACCAGCACCACGAAGCTGGCGCCTGACAGCGACGATACGACGGGACAACCAATGCCCGGCGATCCGTCCACCAGTACCAGCTCTTTTTGCTGTTCTTCGGCAATACGCTTGGCTTTGTTCTTGACCTTGGTTACCAATTTACCGGAATTTTCAGCGCCAATGCCCAATTTGGCATGGACCATAGTACTGCCGGTTTTGATGGTTGAAATATACCAATCACCAACATTCTGCTCTGCCATTTCAATGGCATCAACCGGACAGATGCGGGCACAATAACTGCAACCTTCACAATCCAGTGGTTGAACAATGTTTTTACCGTCAATGACCGGAATCGCGTCGAAGCGGCAAATATCAGCGCATTTCCCACATTGAATACAGGCTTCCTGGTCTATTTCCGCAATCACACCGCTGTAGAAATTCTCAGCGGCTTCGAAATCCGGTCCCAGAAGCATGTGCATATCAGCCGCATCAACATCGCAGTCGGCAACAATCACATCCCGCCCACCCAGGACCGCAAAGGAGGCCGTCAGCGAGGTTTTTCCCGTACCGCCTTTCCCTGAAATTACAACAATCTCTTTCATAATCCCACCTCCCGATCCAGGTCGGAAATAAAATCAACAATCTTATCCAGTTCGGCTTTAAACTCCGGAACATCATTATAGAGTAAACGTCCCTGAGAATATAACCCGGCGATCTCTCTGCTGTTTGGAATTTTGGCGGCTACCGTAATATTTTCCGACATACAATAATCGACAACATCATCGTTGCCAATGCCGTATCGGTTAATCACCACAACGAAGCGCTTATTTAATTCTCGCATCGTCTCGACCGCCAGTTTCAAATCGTGCAATCCGAAGGGAGTTGGCTCTGTGATCAGGATTACCAGATCGGCATTTTTGGTCGCTTCGATCACGGGGCAGGATGTCCCCGGCGGCGAATCGTAGATTTTCAGATTGACTTCAGAATACTTTTCGTCCACATAGCGTAATGTCTGAGCAATCAGCGGCACCGCCTGTTCCTGACCGACATCCAGTTTACTCTCGATAAAATGTAAATTCCCCGATTGATACTCCTGGAGTTCGCCCATCTTTTCGGGAGTCATCGGCAGAGAACCAGACGGACACAATTCGGAACAGGCATAGCAGCTGTGGCATAATTGCGGAAACACCATGATCTGGTCCACCAGCTGCACAATCGCATGGAAATTACACACTTCCCGGCAATTACCACAAAGCATACAGCTATCGGACTTCCACTGCGGCACCATTTTATATTTGTTTTCGTGATGGGTTAATTCGCCATTAATGAACAGGCCGGAATTGGGTTCCTCCACATCGAGATCGGTTAGAACGACAGGCTTTGTTTCAGCCAGATAAGACGCCAGATTGGTCGAAAGTGTCGTTTTCCCTGTACCGCCTTTTCCGCTGGCAACGGCAATTTTTATCATTAGGATTCCTTATTATTTCAGTAATTCAAGCACATTCCGGGATATTTCCAGGAAGGCCTTTGTTGTCTGGGATTCTGGATATTTTAAAACTACCGGTGTGCCGTTATCGCCACATTCACGGCTCTGCTTTTCCATCGGTACCCGACCCAAAAAGTTCGCTCCCATGTCCGCGGCCATCTTTTCACCGCCACCGGTGCCAAAGAAATCGATTGTTTCCCCGCAATGCGGACAGACCAGGCCATACATGTTTTCAACGACGGCAATTTTCGGAATATTCAACTTCTTCGCCATGTTTACCGCCCGGCGGCAATCGATAAGGGACACCTCCTGGGGGGTCGTCACAATAATCGCCAGCTGCGGATGCATTTTCTGGGAAACTGTCAGCACTTCATCCCCGGTCCCCGGCGGAAGATCGGT
>JAUSPJ010000316.1 GCA_030655795.1 Fidelibacterota bacterium
AGGCTCATAATCATGAGTCCCGCATACAGTTATTGTCTTGTGCCGGATAATATTTTTTGAATTATCAGACCGATATATCCGCTGCCACTCATTTTACCGGAATATTGAGAAATTTCATAAACATTCATTGAATTCAAAGAACTATACAAATCTTCTTCTTTTTGAGGAGTATCTCTCCAATTAATTCCGGAATCTCTAAAGGCGCCCGTGGAAAGAATGAATGAATTTAAAATCACTTTACCTTTAATATTGTCCTTTTTCTCGAGTTCTTTTATTCGTTTATGCAATAAAATCCGATCGCTGTTTAAGCCCTCATCTTCATTACGCAGCCCATGTGGATCGATAAAGGTTAAGTACTGCTTACCATTTTTAACAATCCAAAGCAGAAAATCAGGATAAAATCCACCTGAAGTTGAAAAGTAAAATCCAAACCCTTTATTGCGTCCGGCATTGCGTAGCAGATAGAAATTACAATCCTGATAATTGCCCTTGCCTCTTTCTGCTATGATATGACTCTGCAAATGCCGAATAAATTTCGTTTCGCCTTCATTCAAACTATTCGGAAGAGGATTGACGATACGATAATTTTTATTCTGCTCATCGCAAAGTAATGGTCGAAAAAGCAATCTTTCAAACCAGGCGTTGTTCAAGATTTTGATACCATCATCATAATCTTTAATATTTTCAGGAAAATTCTTATCTGTTATCACTTTTTTAAATTCTTCCAGCACCTTTTCAATATCGGTAAGTGCATTGCCCTGTGTATCCGTGGTCTCAACTTCCAGATGATAGTCTAAGTCCCGGAAGACCGAATGTTCTTCGGTAAGTTCTTTTACACTGAGATATTCGCTCTCATATACATTCTGACAACGTGTATAAAAACGCTCAATATATTTTTCCAGAATATTACGGGCAATCTTTTGAATATTTTCAATATCCCGCAAAGTCTTTATTTCAATTGGATGGTCTGTTTCAACAATAAACGATATTTGTTTTAAAAGAGTAAGTAATTGTTCCGCCTGAAATGTCAGATTATGAAATTGCTTCTTCTGCTTGTAAGCCAATAAATCAAGGTATAATCGCTGAAAATCAATACAATCCATAAACGGCGTTAAATCCGATAGTTCATGGATTTTAACGGAATTTTGATCTTGATGCTGTGCTGTAACAATCAGCCGATTGACTGACAAGTTCAAGGTAATTCCCGGTATTTTTCGGTCATATTGTAATTCAACCACTTCCCGCGTCCGGAATAATGGAATTTCAGCCCTTTTTTCCAGAATATTTAATTTGAAATCCCGGATGGTCTTTTCTCCAACTTTCAACAACTTCACCGGAACAATCACTTCCGTTTTACGGGTTTGAATACCCTCCTTTTCCAAATCTTCTTTGAATCGCCGCATATAATCGGCATTCAGTCCAAAAATATTCAATTTTTCAACAATTTTGATATTTGCCGGACCATCACCGGTCGTACGCTTTAATGAATTATCTTTACCCCTGAGTCTGACGCCACGTCCAAACAGCTGAATAATCTGCGCCCCTTCCGACCGACCGAAATTTATCAGCCCGATCGAAGACACCCGATAGCAGTTCCAACCTTCGATAAATTTCCGGGCGCCGATGAGCACATTTATCGGTTTTTCAACCTTTGCAGACAGACTTTCAAATAGTGAATTATGAAAACTGTCAACTAAAAATTCGATTTCTCCATCAAATCCACTCTTAAATGTGCTGACGTCTCCGATATAGATCAATCCGAAGTAGAAAGAAGAATTGTGGCATTTCAGTGCAATTTCACCCGGTGCATTTCGTAGTGTGTAAAGTTCCAGTTTCCCGGGAATATTACAGTTAAAAACCTGCGATATAATTGCGCTATATAATTGATCGCCGGTTGAATATTTGTCAAAAATAAAGTCGAATTTATATTGATAATCCGCTGGAAAAAGACCATTGCCGGATTTTAACCGGTCTAACCAGCCAACGTATTTGTTCTGATGAGCCAAAAAATCAGCAAAGAACTGCACCAGCAACTTAACGTCGCTGATCACCAGCTCGTTTTCCTTTTTTTCCTGTTGCCCTTTCGCCTGTGGATTAACCGTATGCCCAACAAAAATCAGCAGCGGATTTTCGATCTGATATTCAGCTGTTACTTCGGGATGTAACTCATAATACAGATTCTGTTGGGCAAAAAGTAACAGGTTCTGCATCAGATAGCGGTATCTCGTCTCCTGATTATCAATGGCGTTCCGGTCGGAAATAATGTGAATCCAATAATCTTTGCCGTACCTGTCTTCATAAAAATGCCGGTAAGAATAATCAAAGATAATCGATTTGGAGTAATCGCTTTGTAATTCCCGGTTACTGATATGACCGAAAGTAGCCGAATACTCAAAAGTAAAGCCATTGAATCCCAGCTTTTCCCGAATGTCCCGCCAGACACCCTCTTCTTTGTCATTGCCTTTATGTCCTTCATCGACAAAAAGAGCGTTATGCTGATCAAACTCATCGACATTCACAGTAATGACACCTTTTTCAAGACGGACTTTATGAATATCGATTACCTTGACATGATCGCCGGTTTTATTATTCAGGTAGTAATCGGCGTCAACCGAACTTTCATGCAATTCCTCCAGATGCTGTCGGCTCATCTGCTCGCTGGGCGTCAAGAGGATGAAATGATTGGCTTTGACGTTGTACTGTTTAATATAATAGCGATATTGCAGAATATTGAAATGCAGCAGAAAGGTCTTGCCGGAACCGGTGGCTTCCCAGAAAGCGATCAAATTTAAGCGCTCCGGATCGTAATCGACAGCCGCCTCACTTCCGGTGACGCCGTGTTTTCGATAGAAATCCCGCTTATACAGATTTACCCGTTTGGCAAATTCGCCTCTATCGCTGAAATATTCATCCAGATAGCGTTCCGTGAACAGCAGTGAGAAATACTGATAATACTTAAGATTGATCTTTTCCGCCCGTTGACGATTGATCGTTTCCAGATGCCGGATGATATTCTCATCATATTTTCTAAAACAGTCTATCGGAATGTTTACGCGGTTCGCCAGACTCTGATAAAACAGCGATATATCAGCCGTATCGTAACGAAATTCATCGCCTTTAAATTTGCCGCGCAGGTCTGTAATATCCGCAAAGCCAAATTCCCGGAGCAGATAATTAAATAATACCAGACGGTTACCAATCATCGCTTAGTTTTTCTCCAGTAACCTGCGCAGTTCCTGTTGCAATTTCTGCTTGTCGGGCAGGTAGAGTTGATAGGTTGAGACAAACATCTTATTGGTCAGATTACCGGTTGCGTATTCCACTAGAATATCATCCTTTGTAGCAGCCAGGATCAATCCGATCGGTTTTCTGTCATCAAGCTGGTTTTCCTCTTTTTCAAAATAGTTCAAATAGAGGTTCATCTGACCAATGTCTGCATGGGTCACTTCGCCCCGTTTCAAATCAATCAGCACAAAACACTTCAGAATGCGATGGTAAAACAGCAGATCGACAAAATAATGCCGATTTGCCAGCGTGATCCGGTATTGCCGTCCTATGAATGCGAAGCCTTTCCCCAGTTCCAGTAGAAATTGCTGCAAATTGTCCAGCAGGGCTTTTTCCAGATCGCTCTCTTTATAGAGTTCTTTTTCCGGTAACGCCAGAAATTCGAATATGTACGGGTCTTTGATGGCATCTTCAGCCGTTTCAACGGCATGCCCTTTCTGCGCGAGTTGCAGAACACCCTTTTTATCCTTGCTCAGCGCCAGCCGGTGAAAGAGACCGGAACTGACCTGCCGCTGCATCTCCCGAACCGACCAGCTCTCCAACCTGATTTGATTCTCATAAAATTGTCTCTCAAGATCGTTTTCAATTTTCAACAGCTCCTTGTAATGAGACCAACTGAAAAGGTGCGACAGTGTCGCACTTATTTGAGATTGGTGTGACAGTGTCAGACGTTTTGGGAATTGTCCAGACAGTGTCTGGATTATTGGGTTTTCACGATGTTGAATAAAAAATCCCGACGCTGTCTGGATTTTTTCGTAAACAAGAAAGAACTTGCGAATGGTAAATAAATTGGATCGGGAAAACCCTTTCCCGTATCGCGATGTTAAATCCCGGGATAAATTGTCCAGCAGCGCCGCGCCATACTCTGCTTTTTTCTCACCTTGCTGCTCGTACTCCACGATATAGCGACCAATTTCCCAATAGGTCAAAACCATGGTCTCATTGACCTGCTGCACGGCTTGACGGCGACCGGCGTCCAGCGCTGCGCCGATGCTGTGAATCAGCTGCTCATATCCGGCTTGCTGCAATTCAGGCATTGGCGACATCCTCAAACATCAGGCGGTAAAATTCCGCTTCGATACTCTGCGCGCCAAAGGCGTTATCGCCATTGCAGAAGGTCTCCGCATTTTCATCGAACCATTCAGCGGCTTTGATTCTATAGCGCTCCTTCGCCAGATCCAGTTTTTTATCAAAATTCCGCCAGACGATCTGATACGCCTGCCCTTTGTGTTCCCCAATAACAATATGATACTCCCGATTATTGTAATCTTCCACCAGGTAGCGCCGCACTTCAATACCGAGCAGGTAGTTAAAGGTCGTCACCAGGTCAATTTTAATCGGCTGCCGCTCATTGAGTTTTAGAATATCCAGGGTATAATCGAAAGGTCTGGAAAATTTTTCAATATTCATCAGTGAAACCGAATCCGCCGCCCCCTTGCCCAACAGGTACTGAATCCGATCCCGGAATGAAAACGCCTGCACCGCTTCCGGCGTCTCCCGGAACCTGATATTATTCAGCGTGTCCTCGTACTGCTCCAATTTCAGGTACTGAAAAATATGCGAATAGCCGTCCATGTCCTGCGGTTTGCCGTTCTTCCAGTTCCGGGTGTACATGACCTTCTGGATGCGGGGCTTGGTCACGGTATCGAAATATTCACCCATTTCGACGAGGATATATTTCCGCTGACCGCCATCTTCACGGTTCAAATTAATGACAGCGTGACCAGTTGTGCCGGATCCAGCGAAATAGTCTAAGATAAATTGTTCAGATTTAGCACAGGTTGCTGAATCAATACAATCAATAACATTATATAATGATTTAGGAAACGAAAATACTTCTTTTCCCATAATGTTGTTGAGAATTTTTGATCCGTAAATATTTGAATTGTACTTTGTATTTGTCCATACTGTTTTGTAATTGAAATTTGTTTTCGTTCGAATGATGTCCAATATCTTTCGTTTTTTGTTGTATTCTACTTTTAGTTCATCTTTTATCGATTCAACGGTATTCCTTGCAAAAACCCACTTCCGTTCATTACCTTTTGAATCAATAGGGTATATTTCAATTATACCATCTTCACGAATAACATTCGCACTTGTCGGATGGAACGAATCATTACACACATCTCCGAAACCAATTATCTTTCTATTTTTTATATATATTGGATAAAAACAGTTTGCAGCAGCTTCTCTTAAATGATCACCTTTTGACACATCCCTCAGCGGTCTTATATCTGCTTGATCTTGTCGATTTTCCAAACCTATATAACGTCCCCCCTTTGGATATATAAAAAAAGCATATTCATGAGTATAAGAAAAATTATCTCCTTGAATTCCGCCAGGATTATGAACGATACTAATACATGTTTTTTCACTATCTGGGAATAACAGAGCTAGTAAAATACCTAAATTATTTTGTTCATTTTCATCTATCGCACAAATAAAAACACAATCATTTTTCCGCATTTTTTTATCATTAGCAATTCTATTTTCCATCATCGAAATCCAAGAGGAATGTTTATAAGTATTTTTATAAATAATCTCACTGGATTTTGAATTATACGGCGGATCAATATAGACGCACTTAATTTTATTTTCATACTTCTTCTGCAGCAGATTGAGCGCCTGCCAGTTTTCGGAGTTGATCAGCAGTCCGCCGGTCTGTTCGTCGAGATTGTCAATTCCGCTGAGGGGCCGGTATTTGAGTGGGCGTGGCAGATATTGAGTGTCTAGCACCAGTTTGTCGTGGGCTTTGATGTAGTCTTTGTCAATCTTCAGGTTTTCGATAAATGCAAGGTCTTGCCAGTTTTTGAGTTGTTTTTGGTCTTTGTCGGTCAGAATATGTTCGACGATATCATCATAGACTTTTTCCGGTATACGATCCATAGTCATGCAGTAGTCGGACTGGACAACGAATTTTTTCTTTTCCCAGAGCCGTTTCTGGAATTCCTCGGTTTCGTGCAGGAAGCTGATGATTTGCAGCGCCAATTCACGAATGGCAGCGGCGGTGAGCAGATTGATTTCGATGGCTTTCTGTGCCTGCTCGGGGTTCCAGTCCGGTGAGAGAAAATCCAGGCTGAGGACTTCGTTTTTCAGGAAGTAATCCAGCTCGCGGGTCAGGAATTTTTTCAGGTTT
>JAUSPJ010000319.1 GCA_030655795.1 Fidelibacterota bacterium
TTAAAAACCTCAGAAAATGGAAATGCGATTCTCCGGCTGTTTAATCCGACAGTTGAATTTATTAAGGGAAGCATCACAAGCCATTATCCCCTCAGGAGCGTGCATAGTCTGTCACTTGAGGAATACCGGGTCGAATCTGTATCGCTAAAAAATGACAACGAAATTCCACTGCTGGTTCCGCCCAAGAAAATAATTACTCTCGAATTGGTTTTCAAAAACGAGTAATAGCACTGGCCTAGTCAGTTATTTATTAGAGCGAGTTTAAATAAACGATTTCCGGAATCGAGTGGCCTGAATTTTCCTTTACAATGAATATGGCGGTTAATATGATTAATTGATATTGATGGTATATGAGCAGAAAAATCTAAAAAAATGTGCAAATAAAATGTTTAAAACTTCAGTTAGTAAGGTTGAATAACTTTTTTTGAAATATGTCTTGACTTCATAATTGTAAGATAATAAATTTTGGTAAGTAAGAATGGAGATTATAGTTGTTGGGCAGGGGGTAAATAACATGGAAACGTCTACAATCTTCAAGATATTGAGAAACCGAGATTTTTCTGATTGTCTAATTTTAAGAATTATTCGGAGCTACTGGGATTAAATGTTTTAAATGCATAAGGGGAAGTTATAATATGAGAAAAAGTTTATTTCTATTATTCGTCTCTATTTGTGTTGTAATTTCTGTCAGTGTTCTCTTCGCCGGCACTACCGGGAAAATTGCCGGGCGAATCACTGATAAGCAGAATGGTACGCCTCTCACCGGTGTCAATGTAGTGCTGGAAGGTACCACGATCGGAGCAGCGACAGATTTTGATGGTTATTACTCCATTTTGAATATTCCTCCGGGATATTATTCTGTCAATGCGTCTATGATAGGTTATTCAACTTACTCGATTCGTGAGGTACGGGTGGAGATCGACCTGACAACTTTAGTGAATATCGATATGAAGACGGAAGTGCTCAAAGGTCAAGTCGTGGAAGTAATTGCCCAGAAAAAGGTAATTCGTAAGGATGTGGCCGCCAGTCAGTTGAGTATTACTTCAGAAGATGTTGCTGCAATGCCAGTCGCGAGCATTACTGAGGCAATCGGTTTACGCGCTGGTATTACCTCAGCTCTTGAAATCAGAGGTGGCAGCTCCAATGAAACAATGTTTATGGTCGACGGTATTATCATGCGGGATCAGCGTAATAATTCACCGATGACAAGTATACCAATGAGTGCCATGCAGGAGATTTCCGTTCAATCCGGCGGATTTAGCGCTGAATACAGTAATGTTCGTTCGGGAGTCGTCAATGTTGTCACCAAGGAAGGTAGTCCTGTGTATTACGACGGGGCATTGACTATTAAAATCAGTCCTCCGGCTCAAAAGCACTTTGGTATTTCGCCTTTTGATCCGAATTCCTTCTGGCTCCGTCCCTATCTCGATGACGAGGTGTGCTGGGATGGTACGAACAATGGAGCATGGGATGCCTATACAGCCCGGCAATATCCGGGTTTTGATGGGTGGAATAAGGTTTCCGAACAAACCTTAAAGGATAATGATCCAAGCAACGACCTGACTCCCACTGCCGCCCAACAGTTGTTTAGATGGCAACATCGCAAAAAGGGCTATATTCAGCAACCTGATCACAATATTGATTTTGGTTTTGGGGGACCGGTACCGCTAGTCAGTTCACAACTGGGCAATCTCCGGTTTTACCTGTCGCATCGCAATGTCCGGGATCAATATTTAATGCAATTAGCCACCGATGACATGTACGACCAGAACACCATGTTAAAACTGACCTCAGATATTTCATCTTCGATGAAACTTTCAGTGATTGCAATGTATGGCGAACTCCATGCCACTACCCAATCACGATCGGGCGGAACCGATTTGATGCAGCCGGTATGGGATTTTGCCAGTGAAATTAATCAAAAAGGCTTTACTGTACCCTGGAGAATTTATTCCAACACCTATTGGTGCCCCACAACACAATATTACAGCACATTGTCTGCAAAATTGGTTAAGGTTATCAGCTCGGGTTCTTTCTGGGAAGCCCAGGTCAAAAGAACCTAGAAAAAGTATCACACTGTTCCGGGGCCTGCTCGTGACACATCGCGGGTCTATGAAATTTTTCCGGGCTATTTTGTAGATGAAGCTCCGGAAGGATTCTTCAAGAATCCAATTTTTGCCATCGGCGATCAATTCGGAATGGGTGGCGCTGTCAGTACTTCCCGGGATAGCACTAAATTTACGACTTATTCTGCTCGTTTTGATTATACGAAACAGATTGATTTCCGCAATCAGGTAAAAGCCGGCGTTGAATTCAATCTGGATTCATATGATATGCGGTTTGGATTGTACAATGCATTTTTACCGGAAGGCAACACGCATACATCATTTCAGCGATCTCCAATCAGAATCGTCAGCTATTTGCAGGACAAACTGGAATATGAGGGCCTAATTACCAGTTTCGGTTTGGTTGGGGAATTGCTTCTCTCCAACGGGAATTGGTATGATGTTAAGACTTATGAAAAAGAATTTTATTCAGATAAGTTTGATAAATCCCTTGAAGACGAATTCAAGTCAAAAAAGGTTGAGCCAAAATTTTATCTGAGTCCCCGGTTAAACGTATCCCATCCGATCACGGTTAATTCCAAACTCTATTTCAACTATTCTCATAACCGGACAATGCCCACTTCCGAATCGATGTACCGGATTCAGCGGACGCCCTTGAATCAATTGCAATACATAGGTAATCCGGGAATGGAATTGGCACGGACGATATCGTATGAACTTGGATATGACCAGGCGATAATGAACTCATATCTGTTACATCTGGCTGCATATTATAAGGATGTCGATAACGAGCAAGAGTGGACCAGGTATCTGGATATCAGCGGGAAAATTAATTACTATAAATTGACCACTAACCTATATAAGGATATTCGTGGTTTTGAAGTTGAAATGACAAAAATGTACGGTGATTGGATTACCGGTAATATCAACTATGAGTATCGGGTCGGAACCTCCGGTTATTTTGGAGTAAAGACTTACTTCGAGAATCCGGCTGAGCAACGCGATTATTTAAAATCGAACCCTTATCAGACTAAACCAAAACCGATTCCACGGGTAAAAGCAAATCTGGATTTGCATACACCGAATGATTTTGGGCCGAGTTTCGGACAGCAATATCCATTGGGTGGTTGGCATATGAATTTCCTGGTATATTGGCGGCAAGGGTATTACATGACCTGGAATCCCAAAAATTATTCCGGGATTCTCTATAATTTCCAGTATAATAACTACAATAATGTGGATTTGAAAATATCGAAAGTCTTCGATTTTAACAGATTTAGAGTTAAGGTCTTTGCCGACGTCAGCAACCTCTTTAATTTTAAGTATTTCTCGAATTCATCTTTCGTGGATATTCATGATTATAATTACTATATGTATTCACTGCATCTGCCAAAGAGTAAAACGGAAAAATTGGGCTATAACTGCATACCGGGGGACGATCAACCAGGTGATTTTCGTAAAACGGGTGTCAAATTCCAACCGATGGAATTTGTCAATGATTACACCACATACGCAAGACCTGATCCGGCTGTGATTTATTGGGATGCAACCTCAGAAAACTATGTGCAATATGTCGAAGGGGCATGGACAGAGGTCAGTCAATCGAAGATTGATAAGATCATAAAAGATAAAGCCTATATCGATATGCCGAATCAATCGTTTTACACCTTTCTTGACCCGAGAGATATTTTCATCGGGGTGACCTTTTCGTTTAAATTTGGTAGGTAATTTGTAACAA
>JAUSPJ010000330.1 GCA_030655795.1 Fidelibacterota bacterium
CAGTTTGGCACACGGTTACGTGGGAGGCAGACGATAATATTGGTATATCAAGCATCAGCATCTATTATTCTGTAAATAATGGAGCCGACTGGATATGGATTGCGGATCATACGGGGAATTCGCATAGTTACTCTTTTGGAATTCCCGACGCACCGTCAGATCAATGTCTCGTTAAAGTAAAAATATTCGATATCAATGACAATTGGAAAGAAGATATATCCGATAATGTTTTTAGTGTATATGAACAGGACACACCGGAGATGACTTATGCAGTTGTGGTCAAACAATCTGCTTATGATAAACCGGACTGGAAGGCTGTGGCAGATGCTACTCAGTTACGATATGCGGGAAGAATTTTTATATGGAACAATAGCTTAGATGAAATTCAAAACGAGCTGGCTCAATACCATCCGTCTCATGTTGGTTTTATCTGCGAACTTTCGACGGCGTCTCCTGGTTTTGTCGAGAATAAAGTCTGGCCGTTTATTCGATCCATAGACGATGATGTTTACTCCGATGCTATCTGGGGAATTATTACCGGAAATAATTCTGAAGATGCGTTAAGACTTGTGGCCGGTCCGAGAGGTATGGAAATCAAAACCGTTCTTGGCGGGACAGCCGGCTGCGACTTGGATTATTACACGCAAGGGATCGGAACGAGTGAATCCACTTCCGGTTTATATTATTTAAAGTATCCGGATTCACTTGGCATAATAACGAAAACAGACGGGCCGACGGATAGAACCGAATGGCTGGTTACCATGATCAACGAGGGAATAGATTATTTTAAATATGATCAGGTGGATATTTTCTATACAAGCGGTCATGGAAATCTCAATAGCTGGCAAATGCATTATCCCACCGTTGAACCGGAAGGATTTTTTCGCTCAAGTAATGGAAAGGTTTATGGGGATCCGCATAGTGGCGATAATATTTATATAAATTCCGATTACCCGAAGATATATTTCGGACTGGGCAATTGTTATATCGGTAAAATTGAAAATGCAGATTGTATGGCGCCGTCATGGATTCATTCCGGCGGAGCCTATCAATATACAGGATACGTGATTGCCGAAGGGCCAGATTCTTATCAACACGGCGGGACTAAAGCATATTTTTATAGAGTGGCAAGAAACTATACATGGGCGGAAGCATATTTTTTAGCAAATATTGCACTCCGGTTCGATATATTAAACGGTACTCCGGGAACAAATCCGGATGATCTGAACGGTTCGGCTTTATACGGAGATCCCGGAATGCAAGTAAAAATGTCCAATGAGGGTGTTTTCAGACAACCGCTTTTTAGAAGCGAACTTACTGTTGCCGAGGGCGATGAAAAAGATACCGTGACTTTCAGGATTACGATGAACAGAGAAGGTCAACCCGGTTATACCGGCAAATGGGGCGAGCGTCATCCGGCGGTAATTTTGCCGTTTAGAGTGGAAGGCATTGAAATTATTAGCACTGACGCTATTAAAGCCGTAGTTGAGGATAATTTTGCGCTTATGTATATCTGGTACCAGGATCAACCATCTTTGGCGGCAGGCGAAACAAGAGAAGTAAAATTTACTTGTGAACATAATAATTCAACAGCTATTGAGCCCCAAACACATTCGGGCACAAAAATTGCGAAAATCAACCTTTATCAGAATTATCCGAATCCGTTCAATCCGGTAACGAACATCATCTATTACTTGCCCGAATCCAGTCAGGTTTCGGTAAAAATTTATAATCTCAAAGGCCATCTGGTGAAAACACTTGTGGATGAGCTTATTCAGGAATCAGGTTATCATTCCGTCGAATGGAATACCTCACAAAGCGATGTCAGTTCCGGGATATATTTTTATAGCATCATTTCCGGTAACTTCTGCGAAACTAAAAAATGTATTGTAATCAGATAAGGTAAGGGATTCAATAAGCACATATTGTTTATAGAAATGAATTCAAGGAAGGTAAAGGTTTTAATGTTTAATTTTTATACGATTCAAATGGAGGATATTGTGAATATAGGACATATTAACACTAAAAAAATTGCCATAATCGGATTATCGTTATCAATGATATTTTTAATAATGGCTACCAGCGCTTGTTCAATTAGTAAAAAGAATGTTGATAAACAAAATTTGATTGAATTGCCCTACACATTATTACCGATTGGTGATATTCAACCGGAAGGCTGGGTGCTGCAGACGCTGGAAGCCATGCGCGACGGTATGACAGGACATCTCGATGAACTGTGGGAAGACGTTGGACCGAATTGTGGTTGGATAGGCGGAACTGGTCCCGCCTGGGAACGTCCGGTTTATTGGTTAGATGGATTAGTACCATTGGCATACATTCTGAACGATCAGAAATTAATCAATAAAGGTCAGAGATATATCGAATGGATATTAAGCAGTCAGAGAGAAGACGGATTTTTCGGACAGGTTGAGGATCCAACTCGTAAATTTGGGGAAAATGAACGCTACCTTGCTTATGTGGAAAAAATGAAAGAGGACTGGTGGCCCCGGATGGTTGTATTAAAAGTTCTTGAGAGTTATTATGATGCTACCGGTGATCAGCGTGTGATTGATTTCATGCTGAAGTATTTTCAATATCAGCAGGCGAATATTGAAGAAAAGCAACTGGATCACTGGTCGCATTGGTCAAAAACCCGCGGTGGTGAAAATCTTGCAAGTATCTATTGGCTGTATCGGAAGACCGATGAAAAATGGCTGCTTGAACTCGGAGAAGTAATTTTCAGCCAAACGAGGGATTGGACAGAACGTCTCGAAAGTTCATATCCGGAAGATTGGCACGTTGTAAATACCGGTATGGGGATTAAACAGCCGGCAATCTGGTACCAATATTCACAGGATAAGCGCTATATTGATGCGGTAAAATATGGTATTGAAGCCTTGAAAAAGTTTCATGGACAACCAACCGGTATGTTCTCAGGCGATGAATTACTGCATGGTACAAATCCAACTCATGGAACCGAATTGTGTGCCGTTGTCGAATATATGTTCAGTCTTGAAACCGTGTTACAAATAACCGGCGATGTCTATTTTGCAGATATTCTGGAAAGAGTAACATACAATGCCCTGCCAACACAGATCACGGATAATTTTAACGCACGCCAGTATTACCAAACACCAAACCAGATCGAGATCAGCAATAAATGGCACAATTATACAACCCAGCATGAAGGATATGTCGAGAATAATTTCGGTTTTGAAACGGGATATGGCTGTTGTACTGCTAACCTGCATCAGGGCTGGCCTAAGTTTGTCCGCAATCTTTGGTATAAAACCGATGACGGCGGTGTAGCCGCTTTGATCTATTCTTCTTCAAAACTCCAAACCAAACTTGATAACGGTACAGTTGTAAAATTCCGTGAAGAAACAGATTATCCTTTTGACGAAAAAATCATGTTTACTTATGATGGCGATGAAGCTGTATTTCCGCTTCATCTAAGAATTCCGGCATGGTCAAGCGGGGCGACTGTTAAGATAAACGATGAAGTCTTTGCCCAGCCCGATTCCGCTACAGTTGTAAAAGTAAATCGTGAATGGAAAAAGAATGATGTTGTAGAGTTGCATCTTCCCATGAAAATCAGCATCAGCCATTGGCACGAACGCGCTGCCAGCATCGAATGGGGTACTTTAGTATTTGCTTTGAAGATAGGTGAGTCATGGAAACAGGTCAATGATGATGCTTTACGACCGACTTATAAAGTAAAACCAACCACACCATGGAATTATGGACTTTT
>JAUSPJ010000341.1 GCA_030655795.1 Fidelibacterota bacterium
ATGTGGTGTTTGCATCGGTCCCGCTGGTCATCGGCATGATCTGGATGGCGGGCATTTTCCCTCTGCTCGGACAAAAGTTTAATCTAGTCAATATTATGGTTGTGCCACTGGTCATCGGCATGGGCATTGACTTCGGGATTCACATCGCCCACCGCTTCAAGACCGAGCGGAATATCGAAACCGTCTATCGCTATACTGGCAAGGGAGTGTTTCTTTCCGCATTGACGACAATGATCGGTTTCGGCTCGCTGGGGCTGATCGGCAGATTCGGTTCTGTTAATTCAATGGGGCGCATCCTGTTCATCGGCATTCTAGCCTGTTTACTGACGACATTAATAATCCTGCCGGCACTGCTTTCTTTTGACAAAAGTAAAAACCGTTCAAAATCATAAGGAGACTACAATGAAACAAATCACCTCCATATTAATCATAATGCTGTTAATCATTCCAATTGCATTACCGGTTTTTGCGGAAGAAGATGTTTTCTCTATCGTTCGTAAAATGGACGAAATGAGTAAAACCACGACCAGTATCGCCAAAATGAGCATGCTGACGTTTCCATATTCCGAAGACAACAGCAATTTCCGCGATATGAAAGTACTGGCTTATGGACAGGGCGAAGATAACAGCTATATGGAATTCATTTCTCCAAAATCCATCAAAGGTTTACGGATACTCTCCATTGAAGGCGATCAGTGGGTTTATTTTCCCTCTACTGGACGGGTTCGGAAAATTGCCTCCAAATCCAAGGATCAGTCGGTGCAGGGTGTCGGTGGAGATTTTTCTTATGAAGACCTCGGTGGTGGTTCCATGGAAGAAAGCTACACCTTTAAAATTCTGAATTCCGATAATACTAGCTGGACATTGGAAGGCATTCCGATCAAGGAAGCAAGCTATTCAAAAATTATCATCACCGTTTTAAAAGAAAATTACCAGGCCCCGAAAATCGAATTTTACACTGAAGGAGACGGACACAAAAAGGACCTGGTCGCAGAAGAGTACAAAACCATTTCCGGTCGCCTGATGCCCACCCGCATGACCATGATGAACCTGATCAAGCAGAGCAAGACCGTTGTCATTATTCATGAGGCCGAATACGATATCCCGATCGACGAGAAGTATTTCAATCCGATGCGTTTTTATAAATAGTGAAACTCCCTGAGTAATGGAGTAATGGAGTTGCGTGTTTTCTTTTTACACATTTATCAAACAATCATTGAATAGGATTTGTGACAATGAATAACAAATTTTTTACTGTCTTTATTGGATTGATTTGGGGGTTTTCATTTATGCAAGCCCAGGAATCTGATTTCCCCGATGTCAGCTGGGGTGAAGATGATACAGAAAGTCCCGCAGCGAGCAGCTACGAAGAGGCTTTCAGTTTATATGGATACATGATCGATTATTTTCAGTCCAGTTTGAATTATAGCAATCAGAAATTCTCCAAGCCTACATTTGGAAATGCAATTTTATTGCGCTTGAAAGGTGATTGGCGCCCGGAAAAAAAGCTGCGCTTTCACATGGAATTTTCCTATATCTCCAATATCGGCAATCAGAATCCTTATCTGATGTATGAAAAACTGGGGATCGCCGGGTTTGCCCAGAGCGATTTTCCACTGGAGGATTACAATCAGCGCATGTTTTTCGATCATGTCTGGGGTATGGTCAATATCGGTAATTTCGATATGCAGTTCGGTAAATTCCCCGTTGCCTGGGGAACCGGTTATGTATTCAATCCAACGGCACGGGTTGCTTTTCCGCCATTTCTCGATATGGTCACGGAAGACACGCCCGGCACCATGGCAATTCTGCCCAGCTATGCCCTGTCACATCGCTTCTCACTGGAAGCCTACCTTGCTTTTCAGGATAAAACCCGGAAAACAACCGCATACCAGGAAGATGGCAATGCCAATAATCTGCCCTATGGAATAAAACTGAATACCATTGTCAGTTCCTTTGATTTATCGCTCAGTTGGATCAAGGAAGTGCTCTATAACGATCTGGATTATCGCCCGATTGATGACATCCTGACACAAGCCGGGATGGAATACATTCAGGGTGTAATCGCCAACAATATGATGGCTGATCTGCTGGAATCCGGTGATACTTCAACCGTAATTGAGATGTTCAAGCAGGGCGCTCTGGCTGAAATGACCGCGGATTTGCCGACTCATCCTTATTATAAACGTAGCTACTACACCGGTTTTGATTTCGCCGGCGCGATCTGGAATTTTGGCATATACGGCGAATTTGCATTCCGAATCCCGCGCGACATCAATGACCAGAAATTTCTCCTGGATAATTACCGTATCGGTGATAATCTAGAAATGTGCATGGGCTTTGATTACCAGATACCCGGAATCGAGATCGATACCCGCATGGAGTATTATTACCAGGGCATCGGCGCCAAAAGTAAAAAAGATTATAATCTGCTGACCGTCCTTTCCGGCGAAAAACTGGTGAACGCCCGGAATTATTCATTCCTTTTTCTGGAAAAAACGGTGCAGGATTATCATAAATTCAGTCTGGCATTATTCAATAATCTGGATGACGGCAGTTATGCGATTCTGCCAGGATATAATTATTCGCCATATTCCAATTTTGACATCATGGTAGGTACATTCATTCTCGGTGGGTCAAGAGGATCGGAATTCGACGGTCGCTATACGCTTTATGGTATCAAAGAGGTCGACCTGATCGAAAACATCTGGCCCTATGTGCGGCTGAAGTTAAGTTTTTAATTCATCACAGTCCGCGCCGCAATTATCTTTCATCAAACAGCTATTACAAACGGATTGCGGTTTTTTAATATTCCTGTGGATTCTAATGATCAAACCAAAAATACTGCCCAATACTAATATTCCAACGCTAATAATTTGCCAGTCCACTTTATCCTCCAAATCCCAGCAAGCTGCCAATTTGATAAATCCCAACAGCCATAATAAATGCCACCAGCAGCGTGTAACCGGCTTGAAATGCCGGCCATTTCCAGGAGCCCAATTCCTTTTTGACCATGGCCAGTGTTGCCAGACAGGGAATATAAACCATAATAACTATCATCAAAGCGAGCGCCATGAGCGGTGAATATGCGGGATCCTGAATCAATTTATCCTTTACAAAAAAATCGGCATGTGCCGGACTGTCGGACGCAAGCTTGTCCATGCCATAGAGAATTCCCATCGTTGAAATGATCACCTCTTTGGCGGCAACCCCGGCTACCAGGCTGACCCCGATTTTCCAATCAAAACCGGCCCATTTCAGGATCGGCTCAAGTCCTTTACCAAGCCGGCCACCAAAACTATATTCTACCGATGGAGTATTATTTCTATAAACATCCGCCTCTTCCGTCGTGGGTTTTGGATAGGAAAGCAAAAACCAGACTACAATCGAAGCCGCAAGAATCACCGTACCGGCTTTTTTAATATATTCCGACGACTTCTCCCACATGTGAATTACTACACTCTTGAACAAGGGGCGTCGATATGGCGGCAATTCCATCACAAAGGGCGTCTGTTCACCCCGAAACAGCGACTTTTTAAATATCAGCGCCAGTACAAAGGCCATCAACCAGCCAAAGAGCCAGACATTCCAGAAAACAAACGTAGCATTATTGGGGAAAAACGCCGCTACCAGCATCGCTACGACCGGCGCTTTAGCCCCGCACATCATCAGCGGCGAAACCAGAATCGTCACAATCCGGTCTTTCCGGTTGGCCAGCACGCGAGCGCTCATAATTCCCGGAACAGCGCAGCCCGTAGAGATCATAAAGGGAATAAAACTGCGGCCGTGCAGGCCAAAAATATGCAGAAATTTATCCATGACAAAGGCCGCCCGGGACATATAGCCGGTATCTTCCAGAAATGAAAGCCCCATAAACAGCAGCAGTACCAGCGGTAAAAAAGTCAGAACGCC
>JAUSPJ010000346.1 GCA_030655795.1 Fidelibacterota bacterium
AGATATTGAGACCTGTCCCTCCGGGGAATTTACCTGTCCGGCGGCTGCCGGATGAATGACAATTTTATTCTATCACACCCCCTTAACTGATTCATCAGTTTTTTAAGTTTATCTCAAAGAGATGTCTTCGACATGGACAGACTCTAACTAATTCACTTAGAATAAGTTAGTTCATAAAAAGTTACAGTTTTATAAAAAATTAATGTCATACCAGCCAGGACTTGATTATCTGGGAGAAAGTTCTTACAATCCGGGCGTTGTTTATTACCGGAGTGTTTACACGTGATTCAATTGAATAACATCGGCGTCCAGTTTGGAGAAAAGGTCCTTTTTCGGAATGTATCGGCGAATCTTACGTCCGGTAAGCGCTATGGGATCGTCGGCGCCAACGGCTCCGGAAAAACAACCCTGTTAAAACTGATCGGCGGGGAACAGGAGGCATCGGAAGGCGAAGTCCGGATTCCATCAAATCTACGGCTTGGTCTGCTGAAACAGGACCAATTCGAGTATGAGAACGTTCCTATTATCGACGTCGTTCTTATGGGAAATAAGTCGCTCTGGGCATTGCTGAACGAGAAAAGGAAACTTGAATCAAAGATTTCGCTATCAGAAAACGAGGGAAATCGGCTGGCTGAACTGGAACACAGACTTTCCGACGTGAATGGCTATAATGCCGATGGGCGGGCGGCAATCCTTTTAAAAGGGCTCGGACTTCGTCAACACCAGTTACGGCAACCCATGTCGACTTTGTCCGGTGGCTATAAACTGCGGGTTCTGATCGGGCAATGCCTGTTCGGTGAACCCGATATCCTGCTGCTCGATGAACCGAATAACCATCTGGATATCTACTCGATCGCCTGGCTGGGTGAATACCTGAAGGAATTTACCGGGATCGTCATCGTCGTTTCGCATGATCAGTATTTCCTGAATCAGATTTCCACTCACATTGTCGATATTGATTACGAGATGATAAAAATATATCCGGGTAATTATTCCGCTTTTTTGACGGCAAAACAAACAGATTATGAGCAAAAGCAGGTCGAGATTGAGCGCCTTGAGAAAAAGCGGCAGGAACTTCAGGAATTTTATGAACGGTTTCGGGCCAAAGCCACAAAAGCCCGGCAGGCTGTCAGCCGAAAAAAACAGATTGACCGGATGGAAGATATTATCATCACGCGTTCTACCAGAGCGCATCCGTCATTCAATTTATCGCAAAAACGGCCCTCAGGTCAGCAAGTCCTGGAAATTACCGGTTTGAAAAAATCCTTTGATGACCTGCTTGTGCTGAGTGATCTTGACCTGATAGTGAACAGAGGGGACCGGATTGCGGTAATCGGTCCGAATGGCGTGGGTAAGTCGACATTGATTAAAATTCTGGCTGGTATTTTGAAAGCCGATGAAGGGGAAATTCGATGGGGCTACGAAAGCGATACCGGCTATTTTGCCCAAAATCATAAAGACCTGATTTCGTCAAATACAACAGTTTTCGATTGGTTATATGCCTATACTTCCGGTGAAAAAGTCACATCGGTCCGATCAATTCTGGGACAGCTTCTGTTCAGTGCCGACGATATTTTTAAAACGACCGATATATTAAGCGGCGGCGAGGCCGCCAGGCTGATTTTTGCGAAACTGATGGTTGAGCAACACAATATCCTGCTGTTAGACGAACCGACAAATCACCTCGACCTGGAAGCCATTGAATCACTGGAGGACGCGCTGCTTGCCTTTCCCGGAACGGTTGTTTTCGTCAGCCATAATCGTTATTTTCTGAATCGTTTGGCAACGGATATCCTGGAGTTACGATTTGACGGCTATTCGTTCTACCCCGGTAATTATGACGATTTTCTCGCCAGAGAACAACAGGATTACCTGGATCGGAATATTAAAACCCGCGTCAAGCAAACCGAGAAAAAAGCAATTATCAGCGACCGGAACTCATCGAAACAACTTAGTCAGGAACGCAGGCAACTCTCAAAAGAATTGTCCAGAGCCGAACAGAAAGTCAAAAAAAGTGAAGAGCGGATTTCCACAATGGAAGAGCGGATTCAAGAACTGGATGAGTTGTTTATGGGTAGTGAAATTTTTTCTCCTGAGAAACAGGAAGAATTTCAAAAAATGTACACCGAACAGCAGAAATTGAAAAAAAATCTGGAAGCTGTGATTCAGCATTGGGAAACTGAACATACGGAATTCGACCAAATTAATGCTCGAATCCGTGAGATTGACACCCATTTATCAGTATAATGCGCTGATCTGAATATTGCATGAGATGCTGATTCTCTTCTTTAGATTGCGATACAGACATGAAGATAAAATCTTTTATGATGAGCATAAAGGGCTAAGTGATGAAAGCAACTCCCCGGGCTAAATATCTGCATACCAATCTGAATGCGACGAAGTTTTCCAGCGATGGGTTTTTGAGAGATGCTCAGCGGCCGTTTGATGAGATAATTACGGGCGATTTGCGGCGGCTGTTTTGGAAGATTTTAGCGCTGATAATGATCTTTGGCATGTCGGCGCAAACACAGGCCGGCATTTCTGAGAAGAGGGAGTGCGGAATAATGGGCGGGATGACGGCTGCCCGGCTATGGGGCGATCATGTCACCAAAGAGTCCTGGAGTCCCGGCGGCTGGTTTGGAACATATCTTTTAATACCTGTGGCTGACAATCTGAACTTCCGGCCGGAAATCAATTTTAACATGCGGGGCTATCGTTATCTATATACCAACGAAAACGATCTTCAGGGTGATAAAAGCGAGGCGATTCTCCGACTGAATTACCTGGATTTTCCGCTGCTGTTTCAGTTTGCGATTACAATTAATGAGTCCCTGGTTCCGGATGTGGTTTTTGGTCCATATACGGCCTGGAATATATCCGCGACAGCCAGGAATAAGTTTGGTGATTCCGAAATCAGTGACGATATCGATAGTGTTCGCAAATACGATCTTGGCGTTATCGCCGGTGGCCGCCTGCATTACAGCGGACATTTCTACATTGATCTCCGGGGTGGCGCCGGGCTGCTTCCGATTGTGGACAAATCCAATCCTCCCCGAAAATACAATTTGTGGATATTGGCCGGATTGCAGTATCGCTTTTGATTCATTGTTGAAGTGATATTGATGGAATATCAGCAGATTTAACCCAAGTAAATTCCCATCTTCATACATTGTCATTCTAAACGAACATTGCAAGTGAAGGAATCTGCCCGGGCGAGTACCCAAACGACTGGATTGCACTGGTCACAAAAGATTCCGTCGGTCACAGGCTCCCTCGGAAAGATGGTCTGGGGTTTGTCATCACGAGCGACCGCCGGGAGTGTGGTGATCTGTTTTGGTCGGAGAACGCTTTTAAAGAGCCCCTGCCCTATGTCCGGAGGAAAGCCCCGGGGCGAGAAAGAAAAAGCATGGATATAATAACTGCTATAACAGTAATTATTACAGAACATCTCAATATTCTGTAAAAATTCTGATCAATTGTCCATTATTCCCGGTATACCAGTAAATATCTTCGTGCAACATTTATATTTACTTGATTGGCAGGAATGTATGCATTATATTACTGCTATATGGGGAAAATACTATGA
>JAUSPJ010000354.1 GCA_030655795.1 Fidelibacterota bacterium
TTGTAACATAATTCCCGACCCTGGAACTGCCGGCGATTCCACTCATTGCAGCCATAAAGCAGTACTCACCAACTTTTACATTGTGTGCGATCTGAATGAAGTTGTCCAATTTGGTTCCTTTTCCGATAACGGTGTTTCCCAGAGTACCGCGATCTATTGAACAGTTGGCGCCGATTTCAACATCATCGCCAATCTCAACCCCGCCTTCCTGGGGTATTTTTGAAATGCCCGTTTCTGTTCGAACGAAACCATAACCATCACTGCCGATTACGGTACCGGAATGAATTCTGGCATTATCACCGATTTTGCAGCGGTGATAGATGCTGACATTTGGAAATATGAAACTGTTGTTTCCGATCTCGGATTTTTGTCCGACGTAGCTGTTCCCAAGCAGTACGACATTATCGCCGATTTTACAATCGGATTCGATAATCACATTTGGACCGATATGGCAATCTTTTCCAATAACTGCTGATTCAGCGATTTTAGCAGAGGGATCATTTCCCGGTTTGGGCGCCGTTAATGGCGGTCTGAACTTCGGGATCAATTGCGAAAATGCAAAATAGGGGTCCGCAACCCGGATAAGATTTTCGAATTCCCCACTAAAATCATTTGCCACAATGATAGCTGCCGCATGGGTAGTGGCGATAAATTTCGAGTACTTCGGATTGGATAAAAACGTCAATTCACCGTCTCCAGCATGCTGAATTTCGGCAAGATCTGTTATTACTATATCAGGATTCCCCTCAACTGTTCCATTGACAAGTTGGGAAATCTGAGCGAGTGTAAGCGTCATTTATTCGTTTCGTTTTAGTTCATACAGAACTTTATCGGTTAAATCATGAACCGGTTCGGCGTAGAGAATGTTACCCGCGACGGTATCAAAAATGTAGTCATATTTGTTGCCTTTGCCGACTTTTTCAATTACAGCTTTAATTTTTTCCAGAACTGGTCCGACCAACTCAGCCTGTTTCCGGTAAATTTCCCCTTCAGGCCCCATTTTTTCGACCTGATAGCGCTGAATTTTCTGTTGCAGCTGGGTAATTTCGTTCTCTTTGGTTTGGCGACGGGTCTCACTCATGATCATTTTTTGGCGTTCATAATCACGGTTCAAGCTGTCGAGTTTGCCCAGCATTCCGCGGTATTCGTCTTCCAGTTTTTTCGCTTCCACATCCAGTTTTCTCTGGGCCTCTTTGGCTTCTTCGAATTCAGCCAGAATGCGGTCCGAATTGATGTACCCGATCTTAATAGTTTGGGCAAGCAGATTTGCTGAACACATCACAAGCAAAAGCCCAATCATTATCAACGTAAATTTCTTCACTGTTTCCTCCGTATGTTAAAATGGCATTCCAAAAATAAAATGGGTTTTCCAACCTTCGGGTTGGCCATAACCCGTATATCCCTCCGGATTAATATCATCAAAACCATAACCAAGATCCACACCGATCATACCCAGTGCGGGCATGTAAAACCGGACGCCAAAACCGGCCGACCGTCTCAAATTAAACGGGTCTGTGGTTTTCAGGTCCATCCAGGTGTTTCCGGCCTCGGCAAACAGTAGTCCGTATATTGTCGGATTTTCAGAAATTGGCACTCGGTATTCTAAGGTGTATTTGAACATGGTTTCACCGCCCCAATATGAGTAGCTGCTGCCGCTAGCGCTGTTAGGTACAGGGCTGATTGCATTATCATCGTATCCGCGCAAGGCGGTACCGTAGACCATGCCGGCGCCACCCATGATAAATCGTTCATCCGGCGGAATGACTGAATCATCCTGGATTTTTTTAATAATACCCAATTCGACATGATTATAAAGTACCAGTTTCCATATCGTCGGAGTGTAATAATCAAGGTTGAAAATATTTTTGATAAAATGCTCTGTTCCGCCTAAAAACCAGCCGGCCAGAGTGGTCGTCCAGTTAAACACCGAACCCTTTGTGGGAAATTCCGGGGCGTCACGACTGTCTCTTGCAATGACCTGTGTCAAACTGACATTTGTGGTTTTATCCTGCCCCAGAAGAACTCGCTTGAGGTAGTCTTCATTCAGGTTAAAATACTCTTTTTTGGATGCCGCAAACATCCAGGTGCCCCTGAAATAGTTATCAGGCCATCGAAAACGACGTCCCCAGCGCAACGAACCGCCCCGCTGTGTTAAATCATAAGGATAGTAGTAGTAACTGCTGCTGTAGCCTCTTTCGGTATAAAACAGACTGGCGCCAACGAGATTTGGTGAATCGAACAACCAGGGATCGGTATAACTGATAGACGCTGATTTGTAGGCATTTGTCTGAGTTCCGTAAATGCTGTAGTTAGTGCCCTGCTGATAGCTGACTTTCAATTGCTGGCCGCGGCCGCGAAAATTATTAAACTCGATTCCGCCACCGCCGATCAGTCCATAGGTTTGACTGATACTGAAAGACAGGTTTGCCCGATCCGACGATTTTTC
Organism: Fidelibacterota bacterium; assembly: GCA_030655795.1. Taxonomy (GTDB): domain Bacteria; phylum Fidelibacterota; class UBA2242; order UBA2242; family UBA2242; genus B118-G9. The sequence continues at coordinate 2,447 of JAUSPJ010000354.1, forward strand.
TTCAACGGTTATTTCAACATCGACTTCATCTTCACTGTAGGGCACAATGTCGGGAACAACATTGCTGAAATAATTCATGATAAAAATTTCGCGCTGACTGCGGATTAAGGCTTCGCGGCTGAAGATATTACCGGGGTATATTTTTAATTCCCTGCGGATAACGTTTTCATGAGTCCGGTCGTTTCCGACAATATTAATTCGTCCAACCGAAACCTGGTGGTTTTCTGTAATGCTGAGCAATAAATCAATCTCATCTTCACTGACCGGAATTTCCTGGGGAACAATATTAAAAAAGAGGTAGCCGCGGTCCATGTACAGCCCATTTACACGGTCATATACCGCTATTTGGAGGTCTTGTTTATTGTAGTAATCACCATGTTTAATGCCTAAAACCAGGCGCAGTTGCTCAGTTGTGAAAAGTACATTACCGCTGAATGTGATTTCCCGGTATTTATAACGCGGACCTTCATACAGTTCCAGGTTCAGGTAAAGGTGTTTATTATCTGCTGAATAGTGAATGCTGTCACTGACGACCTCGAAATCCCGATAACCTTCTTTATTATAAAAATCGACAAGCAGTTTTTTATCTTCTTCGTATTTTTCATTTTTAAACTCGCCAATTTTCAGAAGCCAGAGGTTTCTCTGTTTGGTTTCTTTAAGAATCCGCCGCAACCGGCCATCACTAAACTGTTCATTATTCTCGAATCGGACTTCTTTAATCCGTACTTTTTTGCCCTCTTTGATATGGAATGTCAGGTTTTTCAGATTTTCCGCCGCGCCGGGAGAAATTTCTTCCGTGACTTCTGCGAGCAGAAATCCGTCTTCTCTATAAAGATCATAAATTTTACGTTTGCTTTCGCTAATCAGGGCAGGCGAGAGAACCTTGCCGCTGATGATTTTCAGTTTCTCATTGAATTTTGATTTTTTAATCTTTTTGTTGCCTTTAATCTCGAATTTATCGAGCCGCGGATATTCCTTCACTTCAATAATCAGGAAAAGCCCCATATCCGTAGATTTGTCCATGTAAATCTGTATGTCGGAAAAAATCTTCAGTTTCCAGAGTTTTTTAATGGCGTCCGGTATGTCATCAAAGACAATTTCTTTACCTTCCATGATTCCGGACTGAACCTTAATGCTGTTTTCGGATATGCTTTCATTGCCTTTAACCGCGACACCGAGAATTTTAAATCGCTGGGGTGACTGGGCCATTGCCTGATTGATAATAAATACACCAGCTAAAATGAGAGCATACAGAATGGGTCTGATTTTCATTGAGAATTTGTTCCTGTTTTCCTGTTAATTTGGTCACTGGTTCGGCCGAAACGCCTTTCACGATTCTGATAACTCTCAACAGCCTCTAAAAGTTCCGTAATTCGGAAAGCAGGCCAGTATACTGGGGTTACATATAATTCCGTATAGGCAAGCTGCCACAGCAGGAAATTACTGATTCGTAATTCACCGCTGGTTCGAATTAAAAGATCGGGATCAGGCTTACCAACGGTATAAAGATAATTTGAGAACAGTTCATCGTTTATCGATTCGATACTGAATTTGCCGTTTAAAACATCTTTGGAAATGGCTTTTACCGCGTCGATAATTTCCTGACGGCTTCCATAACTCAGCGCCAGATTCAGGTTTAAGCCGCTGTTGTTTTTTGTTTTTTCCACACCCTCGAATAACCCTTTCCGGGTGCCGCGCGGTAAATTGTCAAGGTAGCCCATCAGCGTCAGACGGACATCATTTTTATGCAGTTCATCCACCTCATTTCGAATGGTTTTCAGCAGCAAACTCATCAAGGCGGAGACTTCGGATTTGGGGCGCGACCAGTTTTCAACCGAAAATGTGTAAAGCGTCAGTACTTCCACTCCCAGGCGACCACACTCGCGAACAATTTCACGGACTGAATTGATACCTTCGTTATGGCCGGCTACGCGGGGAAGCCCCCGTTCCTTGGCCCAGCGTCCATTTCCATCCATTATAATAGCAATATGTCTGGGAATATGACTCCTTGAAAGAATATTTTGCCGTAATATGTTTATTGTTTCGTCTGATTTCGTCATAAAAATACTTAAAAAATAGCTTACCGAAGTTAAATTCATTCCTCTATAAAGTCAATGGAAAACAGTGCTATCTGCTGACGTGAATTTTGATAAGGACCCCGGGGTCGACCAATGTTCGATGTAAATGAATAATGCCAGACGAGATTTATCAAAGTATATTCATTTATCGAAAATATTCCCAAATTTGGCAACACAAAGATCAATAAAACCAATTCTCTATCAGTTTTGAAAAATCCTGTTGTATAAATATCAGGGACTGACTATATTTGTCCGTATATGAGAAAGAACAGAAGTCCACTTCAATACATCAATCATCCGGACGGTATGAGAGATGTAAACAGGATATCG
>JAUSPJ010000360.1 GCA_030655795.1 Fidelibacterota bacterium
CGATATAACGTTTTTCTTCAGCGCGACTGGTTTTTCCCTTGCGCTGAAAGAGTTTCGTATCTACGGCAACGCCCTTAATGCCGGAACTAGCGCGTTTGGAGGCATCCTTTACATCGCTGGCTTTTTCTCCGAATATCGCCCGCAGCAGTTTTTCTTCCGGAGTCGGATCGGTTTCACCTTTAGGGGTCACCTTACCGATCAGGATATCATTGGGAACAACTTCGGCTCCGATGCGAATGATACCGTTAGTGTTCAAATTCTTTGTAGCGTCTTCACTAACATTGGGAATTTCACGAGTCAATTCTTCATTTCCACGTTTTGTGTCCCGGACTTCAAGTTCAAATTCTTTAATATGAACAGAAGTAAAAACATCATCCCGGACCAGCCGATCGCTTAATATGATCGCATCTTCGAAATTATACCCACGCCAGGGCATGAAGGCGATCAGGACATTTCGTCCCAATGCCAGTTCACCCTGATCCGATGCACAACCGTCAGCAATAATATCGCCTTTTTTGACTTTATCACCTTCGCGAACCAAAGGTTTCTGGTTTACCGAGGTGTCCTGATTGGTACGCAGAAACTTGGCGAATTCGACTTTTACCTTTTGCTGTCTTTCATCTAAGACCAATTCATTCTTTTTTTCTGAGGAAATGATCACATAATCAGCACAGACCTCTTCGACAACACCATCAATCGGCGATACAACTGTCGTTCGGGAATCCTTGGCGACAATAGTTTCCAAACCGGTTCCGACAATCGGCCGTTCGGGTTTCAGTAACGGAACCGATTGACGTTGCATGTTTGAACCCATCAACGCGCGGTTGGCATCATCATGTTCCAAAAAGGGGATTAATGCAGCCGAAACCGATACAATCTGATTCGGTGACACATCCATATATTTAAGATCGTGAGGTTCAACCATCGGAAATTCACCACGAATTCGCGCCCGAACCCAATCTCTCTTAAAATGGTTTTTTTCATCCAGCGGTGCATTAGCCTGTGCGATTAATGTACGGTCTTCATCGTCCGCCGAAAGAAAATCTACTTTCGTCGTAACAACGACCTCGCCTTTTTTATTTTCAACCACCCGGTAGGGAGTCTCAATAAACCCGAGATTGTTGACAAACGCATATGTCGATAGGGATGAAATCAAACCGATATTCGGACCTTCAGGTGTCTCGATCGGACATAATCTTCCATAGTGAGTATAATGAACGTCACGTACTTCAAAACCGGCCCGTTCCCGGGTTAAACCACCCGGCCCTAACGCCGACACCCGCCGTTTATGCGTAATTTCTGCCAGCGGATTTGTCTGGTCCATAAACTGTGACAGCTGACTGGTACCGAAAAAGGAATTGACAACCGATGTCACAATCCGTGAATTGATCAGATCCTGAGGTGTCAGGTTCTCTGATTCACGCAGGTTCATCCGCTCCTTAATAGTCCGGGTCATCCGGGTAAAGGCCAGATTAAACTGATTGGTCAACTGCTCACCAGTCGTTCTGACGCGCCGGTTTCCCAAATGGTCAATATCATCACGACCCAGGTTTCCTTTTCGCATCTCAACGATATGTTTCATTATTTCAATGATATCGTCTTTCGTCAGAACCGTATTTTCCAGCGGAACATTCAGGTTGAATTTTTTATTGATACGATAACGTCCAACCTGTCCCAAATCGTATTTCTTTGGGCTAAAAAACAATCTTTCGACAAATTTTTTCGCAGTTTCCAGGTTTGGTGGTTCACCGGTTCGCAGACTACGATAAAGAAACAGCAGCGCCGATTCTTCATCAAAGGTTGCCGAATCTTTGCGAAGTGTATTGATAAAGATCGATTTTTCGATATCGCTGCTGGCTGTGAATACCAACAGTGACTCAACATTATGACCTTTACACAGTTTGATCATATCCTGATCAACTTCGACAATATCTTTTACTTCGAAAATGACCTCGCCGGTTTCAGGATCAACAACACTTTCCGCCAGTACTTTCCCTAATGCGTTTTTGGGTGTCGACTGAATATTAACCAGCTCGCCGACATTGAATAGTTTCAAAATGTCTTCATTATTCGGAAAACCGAAGGCTCTGAGCAAAATAGTGGCCGGAAATTTCTTGCGGCGATCAATAATAGCACTGAGGACATCCCGGGTATCAATGACAAAATCGACCCAGGATCCTCTGAACGGAATCACCCGGGCGGTATAAATTTTCATACCGTTGGTATGTACACCTTCATCAAAGAAAACACCGGGCGACCGCTGTAACTGACTGACAATTACACGTTCGGCGCCATTAATGATAAAGGTACCTTTATCGGTCATGTAAGGGACGTTGCCAAAGAAGATATCCTGCTCTATTCCAGCAGAATAATCCCCTTTTTCACCACCTTCTTCACTGATATGTAAAACCAGACGTACCTTTAACGGGACCGTATAACTGACTCCGCGCTCCAGGCACTCTTTAATTGAATAGCGTGGTTCACCGATGGAATAATATTTATATTCCAGGATATAATTACCATGCGAATCTTCAACGGGAAAAATATTGCGAAAGGCCGATTCAAGTCCTTTATTCTGCCGTTCCTTCGGATCTACATCTTTTTGTAAAAAATCCTCAAAAGAATCCAATTGAATTGCCAAAAGATTTGGCATATCCTGTACAGAAGCAATTTTTGAAAAGGTTTTTCTTTGAGCAGTTTTCACTGGAGTATTACTCAAGAGCATTCCTCCTTCTCACGTTTAAATATCCCCATTTAAATATGGGGATATATATTTCAGTTTGTAGAGGCGCAGTCATTCAATAACTGAAGAAAAGCCGGGCGGATTATTTTACCTCTACGGTCGCGCCAGCTTCTTCTAACTTTTTCTTTAAATCTTCAGCTTCTTCTTTTGAAACGCCTTCTTTTATAGGATTCGGAGCACCGTCTACGAGATCCTTGGCTTCTTTCAGACCTAAGCTGGTAGCGGCTCTAACCACCTTGATCACATTGATTTTCTGTGATCCAACTTCTTTCAGGATAACATCAAATTCTGTCTGCTCTTCTTCTTCTTCTGCAACAGCGACAGGGCCAGCAGCGGCAACCGCAACCGGCGCAGCGGCTTTTACATCAAACTTTTCTTCGATCTCTTTAATCAGTTCCGAAATCTCCAGCATATTGGCTTTTTCCAGGTATGCAAGAACGTCTGCTCTTGTTATGTCTGCCATGTCTAAGTTTCCTCCTTTTACTGCAAACTATTTTCTTATTTCTTTTCACTTAACGATTTTAACACACCCACAACCTGACTCATTGAACCACGAAGTGTGCCAACGAGGCGGCTCATCGGGACTGCTAATGTTCCAACAAGGGTTGATAATAATTCAGTCCGGGTTGGTAAATTGATGATTGCGCCGACTTGGTCAACGTTGAATAATTCTTTCTCAAAAATACAACCGGTAATCCTCAGATTTTCAAGTTTATTTTTCTTGATATACTCTGAAATGATTTTACCGGGAGATGATGGATCTTCATAACCAAAGGCCATCCCCATTTGGCCATCAATTAGACTGTCGATTGATTCGTATCCGGCATTTTTCGCAGCAATGCGGGATAGCGTTTTTTTAGTAACTTTATATTCAATATTGGCGGAATGAAGTTCGCCACGTAGATTATTTACCTGCTCAACACTCATTCCCTTATAATTGGTAAAAAAAATACCTTTTGCATTGGCAAATTTATCTGTGAACTCTTCAACTATTTTCAGGTTTCTCTTATTCGGCATGATGTCTCCTCAATCCGTTTCTATTGCGTTACCGTAGATTTATCAACGCGCACACCAGGACCCATCGTTGTAGTAAGGGTTAATTTCTTAAAATAAACGCCCTTGACGACTGTTGGCCGCATACGCATCAGAGTGCTTATCAGCGCTTTTACATTCTCAACAAGGTTGTCTTTGGGAAATGATTTTTTTCCAACGGGTGTATGAATAATTCCGTGTTTATCCACACGGATCTCAATCCGTCCCGATTTAACCTCTTTTACAGCGGATCCTACATCCATTGTGACGGTCCCGGTTTTTGGGTTTGGCATCAATCCTTTTGGTCCAAGAATACGTCCGAGTTTTCCAACCTGTCCCATAACATCGGGAGTGGCGATAATCACATCAATATCAGACCAACCGCCCTGGATCTTTTCAACATATTCTTCCAGCCCAACATAATCAGCGCCGGCTTTCTGTGCTTCATCGACCTTGGCTTTTGTCATTACCAGAACACGAACCTTACGGCCGGTCCCATAAGGATAAGATACGGTTCCGCGAATATTCTGATCCGCATGTCTGGGATCTACACCCAGATTTACGTGAGCTTCAAAGGTTTCATCGAATTTCGTTCCCTCAAGATTCTGGAGAAGTTCAATAGCCTCATCGAGAGAATAATCTCTATTTCGATCAACTTTTTTAATATTATTAGCTACCCTTTTCGAGACTTTCATATAACTGAATCCTCTATTCTTTTATCAATATGCCCATGCTACGGGCGGTTCCTTTAATCATCTCCATAGCACTTTCAACCGAATGCGCATTCAAATCAGGCATCTTCAATTCGGCTATTTCTTTTACCTGGGCCAAAGATAATGAGCCGACTTTGATTTTATTCGGTTCGCTCGAAGCCTTCGGTAATTTGGCGGCCTTTTTAATTAATACCGCTGCCGGAGGAGTTTTTGTAATAAATGTGAATGAACGGTCGGCATAAACAGTTATAACAACCGGAATAATCAGCCCCAGTTTATCCTGTGTTCTGGCATTAAATGTTTTACAAAATTCGACAATGTTAACACTATGCTGGCCCAAAGCCGGACCGACGGGCGGTGACGGGTTTGCTTTGCCAGCTTCAATATGTAATTTGATTAATCCAACAACTTTTTTTGCCATAATATCACCTATTTCTCCAATTCAACCTGTAAGAAATCTATTTCTACCGGACTCGGACGGCCAAAAATACTAACCATCACTTTTAACTTCTGTTTATCTTCATTGATCTCATGGACAACACCGCGGAAATCAACAAATGGACCATCAACAACCTTAACCGGGTCACCCATTTTAAAAGGTGTCGCCATGACTTCCCGGCCGTCTTTTTTCTTAACTTCTCCCATGACCCGTTTAACTTCTTCGGGTTTCAACGGAAGCGGATGACCTTTGGCGCCGACAAAGGACATAACGCCGGGAATATTCTCAACCAGATACTGAGATTCTCTGGTTATTTCCATATTGACCAGTACGTAACCGGGAAAAAATACTTTATTTCGTACACGCTTTTTGCCTTCACGCATCTCCATAATGTTTTCCGAAGGAACTAACACCTCTGGCACCATATCCTTCATACCGGCATGTTCTGCTTCCAAAAGAATCGCTTCTCGGACTTTTTTCTCTTTACCTGAGTAACATTTTAAAACATACCAGTTCATGATTGCTCTATAGTATTACGTTTACAAGTTTTGACAAAATAATGTCGACGATAAACAGGAACACAGACAAAATTAAAGAAAGTATCAGCACAACGATTGTGGAACCTTTTAACTCCTGCCAGGTGGGCCATGAGACTTTTTTCATCTCGAAAACAACGCCGTCAATAAAGTCTGTGATTTTCTTAAACATGTCCGCTTCCCCTATTTAATGATATCCGGAAATTTGCGAGCGACTACATTCATTGCAGGTGAGGCAGGAATTGAACCCGCAACCCCTGGTTTTGGAGACCAGTGCTCTACCAATTGAGCTACTCACCTGTAATACCATTTATCTGGTTTCCTTATGCGTTGTATGCTTTTTGCACCAGCGACAGTATTTTTTATACTCTACCCGTGTCGGATGGAGCTTCTTGTTCTTATCGGTCGTATAATTGCGACGTTTACAGTCTGTACATTCCAGTATGATAATATCTCGCATTGCTAAACCCTTTGTAACTTACTCCAAGATTTCGGTTACGACGCCAGCGCCGACCGTGCGACCACCTTCACGAATCGCAAAACGCAATTCCTTCTCCATCGCTATCGGCGTGATTAATTCTATCGTCATCGTGATCCGGTCTCCGGGCATCACCATATCAACACCTTCCGGCAACTGGATTACTCCTGTCACATCTGTGGTCCGAAAATAAAACTGCGGACGGTAACCTTTGAAAAACGGCGTGTGACGACCACCTTCTTCTTTCTTTAATACGTATACTTCGCCTTTGAACTTCGTATGCGGCGTAATACTCCCCGGCTTCGCTGCCACCATACCGCGCTGCAGCCATTCCTTGTCAATTCCACGAAGCAGCAAACCTGCGTTATCGCCGGCTTCACCACGATCCAGAATCTTCCGAAACATCTCTACACCGGTGACGACGGTCTTCTTGTGACCGCCCATGCCTATCAACTCA
>JAUSPJ010000372.1 GCA_030655795.1 Fidelibacterota bacterium
ACAATATTGATGCACGCAACCGCCAGGTTGCGGCTTGCTTCTGTTTGAGGACACTCTCGTCATCTGCTTTTCTTTCCTCACTGCGTTCGGAAATGCTCCACAGGAGTTCCTGCGGAACGTCAACACTATTGATGTTCCGCAGGAACTCCTTTGGAGCACTCCTTGTTTTACTCAAGGCATTGAATAAAATTACTGAAAAATCTGCGTGAGCGTTTTTATTCCAGCGAATGAACTACCAGCCCGCTGCGCAATTTGGGTTCGAACCAGGTAGTTTTGGGCGGCATGATCTTGCCGGCGTCGGCAATCGCCATCAATTGCTTAATTGAAACCGGAAAAAGGGCAAAGGCGACCACCATCTCACCGGAGTCAACCCGTTTTTCCAGTTCGCCAAGTCCGCGAATTCCGCCGACAAAATCGATGCGTTCGTCTTTGCGCAGATCGCCGATGCCGAGGACCGGCTGGAGGATATTTTTTGTCAGGATTGACACATCCAGACTATCCACAGGATCAGCTTTATCGAAGATTTCCGGTTTGGCTTTCAATACATACCACTGCTGACTAAGATACATGCCGAAAGTATTGGTGTTTTTGGGTTTCGCGGAACCTTTGCAGCAGACTGGTGTGACGGTGAATTTTTCAGCGATTTTCCTGATGAATTCCTGCTCACTTAGACCGTTCAGATCCGTAACGACCCGGTTATAGTCGATGATATTCAGTTGATTGTGGGGAAAGAGAACCGCGAGAAACCAGTTGTATTCTTCGTCGCCGGTATGATCGGGATTGGCCTTCCGGCGTATTTCACCCACCATGGCGGCGGATTTGGACCGGTGATGTCCATCAGCTACATAAGTGAAAGGGATTTGATCGAATTGTGTAATTAATGATTGGATGGTATCGGCATCGCTAATTACCCAGACCGTATGCCGGATACCGTCGTCAGCGGTGAAATCGTATTCCGGTTTTTCGTTAACAACCTTTTCCACCAGCTGATCAATCGTCTCATCAGCATTATAGGTCAGGAACACCGGGCCGGTGTTGGCATTGGTATATTTGACGTGATTGGTGCGGTCTTTTTCTTTGAGCTCCCGGGTCAGTTCATGGATTTTGATTTTCCCGGCGATGTAATCATTAACGGAAGCATCGACGACCAGCCCGTACTGCTCGTGTCCGTCTATGATCTGGCGGTAGACATAAATACAGTCGTTCTCATCCTGAATCAGCCAGCTCTTTTGCAGCATGGTCTGCAGATTTTCGGCGGCTTTCAGGTAAACCTGTTCATCGTAGTGATCGATATCTCCAGGAAGATCGATTTCCGATTTGACCACATGCAGAAAGGAATAGGGATTTCCCTTTGCTTCGACGCGGGCTTCCTCGGAATTCAACACATCATAAGGACGGGAGGCGATTTTATCGGCCAAATCCTGCTTCGGACGGATTCCTTTCAGTCCTTTGATTTTAACCATTCAGATACTCCGGTATATTACTTCTTTAAGGTCGCGATAATTTTTTCGGCAATTTCGATGCCCACCCGGTCCTGGGCCTCTTTTGTACTGGCGCCGATATGCGGTGTGACGGAGACTTTCGGATGATTGACCAATTCCGGATTGGGCGTAGGTTCATTCAAAAAAGCGTCAAGCCCGGCCCCGGCGATTTTACCGGCATTCAGGGCTTCCAGAAGATCGTCTTCATTAACTACACCGCCGCGGGACGTATTGATAATGAATACGGTCGGTTTTAATAATTCGAATTCGGCTTTGGTAATGAAATTATGGGCCTGTTTGGGGACGTGCAGCGTAATAAAATCCGATTCTTTGAGTAATTCCTCCTTGCTTACTACTCTGACATCCATATCGGTCTGAATATCAACCATATCGTGGACAATCACTTTCATGCCGAATGCCAGCGCCATATTTGCGGTAATCTGCCCAATTTTCCCAAAACCCACAACGCCCAGTGTCTTGCCGGCCAATTCGAAACCCTTGTAGGCTTTCTTGTTCCACTCGCCGTTCCGCATCGTAATGTTGGCCTGGGGAATGAAACGGGCCAGGGCAAACATGTGTGCGAAGACCAATTCCGAGACCGAGGCCGAATTGGCGCCGGGAGTATTCAGAACCGGGATACCTTTAGATTTGGCGTACACATGATCAATATTATCGATACCGGTGCCGCCGCGGGCGATGAGCTTCAGGTTTTTACCGGCATCAATGACATCCTGCGGTACTTTCGTGGCCGAACGGACCAGAATTCCGTCGTATTCCGGAATGACTTTCAGCAGGTCATCGTGCTCGTAATACTGAACATCAAAATCGATCTGATTGTCCTTCAGAATTGTTTTTCCAAACGGACTGATTCCATCGGTAATTAAAATTTTCATCTCGCTTCTCCTTTATTTAAAACCACCAAGACACAAAGGCACGAAGATTTTATTTTTTAAATATCTAATCATCAGCGCCCAGGATGTTTGTCATTTTTAGATTTCCGTTTCCAGCAATGCCAGCAATGCTTTCAATTCTGCCATGCTCCGGTCGGCCATATGGGCGATCCGGAAGGTTTTTTCCTTTAAATCACCGTAACCGTTAGAGATCATGTAGCCCTTTTCACCGATGCGCTTGTTCAGGTCCGCAACGGAAATGCCTTTTGTGTTTTTGATCGTGGTCAGGGTGTTGGATTCGTAGCCTTTGGCGGCAAACTGTTCGAAATGCTTGTTGGCCCAGGCGCGGGTCACTTTGGCCATTTCCAGGTGGCGGGCAAAGCGGTTTTCCAGACCTTCAACATTCAGAATATAATCCAGCTGTTTATCAAGAGCATAGTAATGGGACAATGACGGTGTCGACGGATACTGATAAGGTTTTTTCTGCATGTAGTCATAGATGTCGATGAGGTCCAGATAAAGACCGCGGAATTCCACCTTGCGGCCCTGTTCAATGGCCTTCGGGCTAATAGTGCAGACAGACAATCCCGGAGGTAATCCTAATGCTTTCTGGGTGCTGGTAATGCAAACGTCGATGCCAAGTTTGTCCACATCAATTTTTACGCCGGCAGCCGATGAAACCGCATCTACCAGCCACAGTACATCGGGATACTTTTTCTTGATTTCGGCGATTTCTTCGATGGGATTCATGACGCCGGTTGAGGTTTCGTTATGCGTAATCGTAAATACGTCGTATTTGCCGGTAGATAGGTATTCGTCTACAATTTCCGGCAGAGTCGGCTGGCCCCATTCGGCTTCGACCTTGTCAACAGGGACATTATTAGCCTTGGCCATTTTGGCCCAGCGATTTCCAAAAGCGCCCACGGAAAAAACGACTGCTCGTTTGGCTGTCAGTGAACGGACTGAGCCTTCCATAAGTCCGGAGCCGGAGCTGGTTGACAGCAGAATCGGATTTTCGGTAAAAAACACTT
>JAUSPJ010000378.1 GCA_030655795.1 Fidelibacterota bacterium
ACATCATGCCAGAAGACGTGAACACTAATGATTGCCGGTATTCTTTTTCTGCTATATTTGTTATAGCTAGCTCCATTTATAAATTCAGTTTCAGTGAGTATAAATTCAATTGTTTTTTCACAATCAATCGTATAATACTCATCACAATCCATAAATATTGGAGAGGCGTTTACATATTTCACAGCATTTATCGGAGAAATGAATGTGACAGTTGGAACAATCACCTCATCGTCGGGAGTAACCCCAATAATTTTAAGTGCGATGTGCAGTGCGGCAGTTCCATTGACACACGCAACAGCATATTTCGCCAGAGTCAGATCACGAATACTGTTTTCGAATTTATCCACATACTTACCTGCCGTTGATACCCATTCAGTATCGAGACATTCCTTTATATACTGCCATTCGTTTCCCTGAAGCGATGGAACCGACAGTGGAATAAACTCAGACATTGTAAATCTCCGGTTTATAATAAACTAAATTTTTTGAAAGCCAGTTGATAGTTTCAGATAGCCCCTGTTTCAGGCTATATCTAGGTTTCCAGGATGTATTATTGAGAATTTTTTGATTATTACACATTAGACGTTCCACCTCACTAATGTCTGGCCTAATTCGCGCCGAAGCACTGACAATCTCAATCTCTTTCCCGATGATATCCATAATTAATTGTATCAAATGTTGCATACTGATTTCTTCATTCATTCCAATATTTGTAATTTCACCGAATAATTGATCTGATTTGAAAATTTGAATGAACCCCTCACAGGTGTCCTGAACAAATGTCAGGTCACGTGTTGGTAAGATATTTCCCACCTGGATCTGTTTATAACCGGATAGAATTTGAGCAATAACAGTTGGTATAATTGCCCGGGCTGATTGTCTTGGACCATAAGTATTGAAAGGACGTACAATTTTAACCGGCAAACCAAAAGATCGATAGTAGCTGATTGCCAATTGATCAGCCGCAATCTTGGTTGCCGAATAGGGTGATTGTCCAACCAAAGGATGTTTTTCATCAATAGGAATATATTGAGCCGTACCGTAAGTTTCGCTGGTAGAGGTAATTAAAACCTGACTGACCGCCAATTCTTTCGCCGCCTGGAGTATATTATAGCTCCCTTCCATATTGGTCTTAATATAGGCCAGGGGCGATGTATATGAATAAGGTATCCCGATTAAAGCTGCCAGATGAAAGACAACATCACAACCTTTTACCGCATTATATACCGAATCAAAATCCCGGATATCACCGGTAATGACTTCCATGTCCTTTTTATATTGAGAAGAATCCAGCCATCCCCAGTTGTTTTTTGAATTATAGCGAACAAACGCCTTTACCTGATAACCGTTTCTGACCAATAATTCCGTTAAATGTGAGCCTATGAATCCTGCTGCTCCGGTGATTAATATTTTCAAGCAGACCTCCCAACTATTTCATGTATTAAATATGCGCTTATAATTTAGAGATTATCGAATATCTTTGTGTGATTAAAATCGGACCCTAACAATAATTTTAACAGGACTTAACCATCTCATTATATGAATGATATATACCATCCCGGTTTCTCATAATAAATTGGGTAATTCTGGAGAGTTGTTTGTCATTGACATGGAAATTAGTCGGCAAATTGATAATGTGCTGAGATATTTTTTCCGCAATCGGATTTTCACCATAAGGATAATTAAACCTATCATAATCACTAATTACTGGATGAATCGGGGATAAAAACCAATCACCTAACTCGATCTTATCTTTGTGGGCAAGGTCAAAGAATTCCTCCCGGTTTTTTACCAACAATGGATATTTTAAAAAGGTATGCTCCGCATAATCGGGCTGAAAAGGCGGTTCAATCTGCAAGTCCAGCAGGAGACGATCAAATTCCATAGCAATCGATTTACGGTGATCGATATATTCTGTTACTTTTTCCACTTCCCTGGTTCCGATCGCAATCTGTGAGCGGGATATCCCTTTAAAAAAGGATGCCGGCATTGCGGGTTTTTGCAGTTCGTCTCCCTGAGATGAACCGAGGATCAGGTTATTTTTACTTAGCCATCGGTACAATTCAATCGCAGGCCAGTACAATTTTGAACTAATTCGCTTACGGGCAAAAAAGAGTGTCTTAATCGTTAATTCATCTTTTAGCCCCGGGCGAATCAATTCCGCTTCATATTCTGTTAATTTCCGGGCTAAATCGGAATTTTTGCTCACGGCAAACCCGCCAATCACCGTTGAAAACGGTTTGTTCCACTGTGTACTGAAAAAGGATACATCGGCGATCATACCATTAGGAATCCCCATATACGAACCTCCGAATCCATGGGTACAATCCTCAATGACAGTTAGATTATATTGATCGGCAATTTTTAAAATTTCATCCAGATCAGGAGACAGTCCAAACGTATTCTGGGCCAGTATTACCCGGGTATTGGGAGTAATTTTACTCCCGATTTTTTCAATGTCCATATTATATGTTTTAGGATCAATATCCACGAAGACCGGTTTTGCACCCAAATACAAGATGGGATTGACTACGACAACGCAAGTAAACGCCGGCAGAATTATTTCATCACCTGCTTTAATATCAAGGGCTTTCAAAATCGCGTATAATGCCACCCGGCCTTTCCAGTACAGGGTAATCTGAGTGGGATCAACTGAAAAATATTGTGCTAGTTCCTGATGCATAACTACTACTCTTTGGGATAATCCTCTGTGGAACGGGTTAGTTTTGTGAATGTTTCACTTGCCCCTTTTTTCAAAAAAATAAAATCCAATACTCCCCGTAGAAATCCATAACCATAACCAAAATGATAGATACTGAATATTAATGGCATTATCGGGATATATTTCCACTTTGAAGGTATGATACATGCCGAAATTGAAGCCCCGACTGTACTT
>JAUSPJ010000379.1 GCA_030655795.1 Fidelibacterota bacterium
ACGCGCTATCAATGAGAAGGCGATTAATTCAATTCTGATCAAATTAAACCAGATCGGTACGCTGACGGAAACACTGAATGCCATTAATATGGCTCATCGCAGCGGCTTTACCACGGTTATCTCTCACCGCTCCGGTGAAACTGAAGATACGACCATTGCCGATCTTTCAGTCGCTGTGAATGCCGGCCAGATCAAAACCGGGTCCGCTTGCCGGACTGATCGTGTCTGCAAGTACAATCAGCTGTTGAGAATTGAAGAAGAACTGGAAGATGAGGCCATTTTCTGGGGATTAAATATTCTGAAATAATGGTAAAAAAAACATCCAGAGTCCGGTACAAACACAAGCCTGAGGCTGAAAACATCAAGCGCTTGTACTGGATTCTGGGTGTGTTGTCCTTTGTTACCCTGTTTATCATTTTTTTTGTCATTGGTGATTATGGCCTGTATCAGATTTATGCGCTCAATAAACAGAAAAACCGGATTACAGATCATATTGCCGAATTAAAGCTGGAACAAGACTCAATGCAAGCCGAACGGAACCGCCTGGAAACAGACCTGGAATATATTGAAAGACTGGCGCGTGAGCGGTACCGGATGGCCAAAAAAGGAGAAAAGGTTTTTCGGGTAATCGAAAGGCCGGCCCAAAAATAAGATTGTTTTATCGAATATTCTTATTAATTTCTCCCTATAACGGTTATGCGCGGAAAAAGATTATAGAGGACTGTTTATGGATGTCGCCACTCTTTTTGGGTTAGCTACCGGAATTGCATTAGTTGTCTATTCGATTACCGCGAAGGGCGGTTCGGCGGAATTCTTCTGGAATTTACCGGCTCTGCTGTTGGTTCTGGGAGGGACAATTGCGGCAACGTTTATAAATTATCCACTGAAAAATATTTTAAGTGTGTTTAAAGTTTTAAAAAATGCATTCCGCCGCACAAAGGGCGGATACCATAAAATCATCGACCAGTTCACCGATCTTTCGTCAAAAGCGCGGAAACAAAACCTGATGTCTCTTGAAGGAGAATTGGATAAAATAGATGATCGCTTTATGCGCAGCGGGATCGAATTGGCGATCAACGAGAAAGACCAGGATCGTCTGCGCAATTATCTGAATCTCGAACTGTCTAATATGGAAAAGCGACATACTATCGGGCAGGAACTGTTTTTCTATATGGGTACGTATGCCCCGGCTTTTGGGATGGTTGGTACGATTGTCGGGCTGATTGTAATGATGAAAAATTTTACCGGTGGCGGTGCGGACATGGGAACCGTTGCCAGCTCCTTTGAATTTGATGTGGCCACCCAGTTTAAAGAGCTTTTGAGTGGTATGGGATTGGCCCTGCTAACGACATTTTATGGCCTGATTCTGGCAAATTTACTGTTTATCCCACTGGGAGGTAAATTAAAACGACGCTCCGATGAAGAGATAATGATGAAAGAATTCATGATTGAAGGAATCATCTGCCTGCACAATCGCGATCACCCCATGATCGTACGGGAAAAACTCAACACCTTTGTTCCCAGCAGTGAGCGCAAGGCCGAAGATGTCAAAAAAGGCAAACAGAAGAAAAAGTAGCCGGGCTTAATGGTATGTCGGATGATGTTCAAAACCAAAACCATCTGACAGACCACGACGATAAATAACATATTTTATCAGATGCAGTTGCTAATAATACTGTTTTTCTTTTGCATTGGGAAGCGGATATGAGTGTAACAGCCGGAATCTTAATCTTGCCCTGACTATGTGTCGAAAATTGATTATTGTGCTGATTTTGCTGCCGGCATTCTGTCTGGCGGCCTTTGAAGTACAGTCGATAAACACTTCCTCTATTGCTCTGGGCTCAATTACGTCATTGTATCCCGGTTCGCTGAACCCGGCATTCCCTGCCCGGCAAAAATCCCTGTTTATGCGCGCTGATTATGCTCGTTTGTACGGCCTGTCCGGTTTGGATTATTATCAGGTACAGATGGGCTGGAACCCCAATACAAAAAATTGCATTGGTCTTTATTTACGAAATTTAGGGAATCCGGTTTATCAGGAAAAAACAGTCGGAATCAGCTATGGGCAAAGCCTGAGGGATATATTATCCCTTGGTCTGTCTGTTCACTTGTATAATATTGCGATTGCGGGATATCAGAGTTCAACGGCAATTGGCCTGACGCTTGGTTCGGTATGGAATTTAAATGAGCAAATGCAAATTGCGGTATTGTTCCAAAATATTAATAGTCCGTCCATATACGAATGCTCCGATCCTTTGCCGGAATGTTTTTCACTGGGCGCCCGGTATATACCTCTCTCAAAAATTGAATTGTGTGGGGAACTGTTTAAAGACACGGAATTCCCGTTTTCACTGCGAGTTGGGGCAATTATTAAACTCTTTGACTTTATGGATTTGAAATTCGGCACCCAACTTAATCCGGACCGCTATTCCGGAGGTATTTCAATGTACTGGAAAAAACTCTCACTGGATTTTGCCTTTCAGCATCACCAGATACTGCCCTACACCCTTTATTACGGTATTGGGTACGGATTAAAATGAAAACATACTTTCTGTGGATCGTCCTAATCTGTGGCCTGGTGACTTTGAACGGGGAGGTTTTACCCGTTGACGCATTAAATACATCATTATTTCCGGAAGATATTTCCGAAGCAAACCTGGAAATCTATCTTGAGGTGTATCTGAACAATCCGCTGGACTGGAATCGCTGTAATCGGGCGGATATCGAAGCCTTGCCCCTGAATGAATATCTGCTGGACAGACTGACAAGCTTAAAAAATCAACACCCCAAAATAGACAACTGGAAAGAGTTCCAATCAATTACAAAATTGGATAAGCAGGAATTGAAAGTTGTACAACTCTTTATAATCCTGGAACAAAAGCAGCTTGAGCGAGACATTCAATTCATGAATTACACATCGGTAAACAAGAAAAACACAGTGGATTTAAATAAAAGCCTATCCCGCGGAAAAATTGAGTTTGGCCGACGGTTATCGATTGGTTTTATCGCCGAGAGCGATCAGGGAGAAAGAATGCTTTGGGATTATCGAAACGTCAGTGTGACGATGAGGTCCCTATCCGGTCAATGCGTTCTTGGCCTGTCGTCATTCAAAATGGATTGGGGGCATGGGTTGCTGTTTGCCCGGAGCAATCTGGCTTTTAAGAGTATGTCGGTTGCCGGAAATGTTCTGGCCGGCACACCACGGTTCAGCGCCTATGTCGGTTCCGATGAAAACCGTTATCTTCAGGGTGTATATCTAAGTCAGCAATGGAAACATCTGTCATTGTACTCTGCTGTCTCAAGTCACCGGCTTGACGCCACGATCCAGGATTCAACAGTACAGTCGTTTCGTGAAACCGGTATTCACAGCACAGATTCTGAAATAGCTGCTAAGGATACGTTGCGGGAAAATACACTGTGTGGCGGTTTGTTGTACTCAGACAGCCGATTTCTGGGTGGGATTCTGGTTTTTCAATCGCACTACTCCTTTCCGGTCAGTGACTATTTCAATCAATCCCGGCAGAGCGGTATTTCGATCTATCAGAAAGTCGATTTAGGTGATTGGCGTTTTTCGGGTGAAGTGGCGGCCCTGAATTCTAAGGAATACGCTGTTATCCAGGGATTTGTTTTTCAATCGAACCAGTATACTCTGGGCGTCCAATACCGCTATTTTTCCGATTATTTTTCAACCCGGCTGTCTTCAGCCATGAAAGAGTATTCCGGTTCTAATGGTAATGAAAAAGGTATTTATCTGGGATTGCAGTGTAAAATTAATCAACGAAACCGGGCCGGAGGATATATTGATTTTTATTCTAAAAACCGCTCCTTTGAGAAGGGCGTTGAACCATTTCACGGTTCGGAGGCGGTTGTATATCTGGATCACCGCCGGCCGGCCAAGCATTTTATCAACCTTCGTCTGAAGCGGGAATTGTCAGGTGCCAATATTGCGAAATATCAAACGACTGTCTCGGCACGATACTATTTTCTAAAAAGCATCTCAATGTCGTTTAGAGGAATTGTTAATGAAATAGATCACCGTAGAGGCACGGGAACAAGCGTTTCACTTTCTGTCAGTGACATTAAAACCATGGAACTTACGGTAGGCACAACACAATTTTATTCGCCGGTTTATAATACCAGAATTTATCTGTATGAACCGGGAATTCCGCTGCGTTTTAATATGGTTTCACTGTATGGCGCCGGTTCTCGCTACTTTATTATTATTCAGAACCGGTTTCGTAATGATGTGACAACGGCTTTGTCATTAAAAACCCAGGCCAGGCGCCTGATTACGGAATCAGATTTCTGCAAAACTTTTCTGGTGGAATTCCAGATGGTGGTTGATTTATGAAACGGTAGTTCGTAATTTCCCCCCGATTGTGATGAAGAAAAAATTTGTAATACTATTTATAATGTTATCAGGAATAC
>JAUSPJ010000383.1 GCA_030655795.1 Fidelibacterota bacterium
CCGCATTTAATATATTTTATAAATTAAGTTTGGCGATTGACTCTAAACAGCAAGTGAATGCTTCTACAAATTATTATAAAGCGAACAATCGTACGCCGGGAATGATTGATAATCTTACACCGGAAGCAGTACTGAAATATGATAATAAATCCTATAATTTATCCTATGATAATATCGCTTTGTTTAAAGATTTCTCATTAAAAACTCAGGGATACTTTCTGGATTATGAGACCAAGTTTGATAATCCTGAGAATCCAAATGTTCCTCCCAGTGATCACGATAATTATGCATTAGGTTTTGAACTTTCACAAGCAGGAACTCTGGCCAAAGGGATCAGCATAATTTATGGGTATTCATTAAGAAATGATCGAATACAGAGTACAGAGGTTGGAGATAAGACAAGAAATACTCACAGCGGTCACACATCTTTGACAGCCAGAAAAGAATTAAACAATTTCATTAACAACCTTGAAGCAGCAATGGCACTAAGATACGACTCACCTTCAGATTTTGAAAACGCACTTAGTCCGCGGTTTAGTTTTTCTGCAAATCATTCAGGCGCTTTCAATATTGCCCTACTTGCTCATATTACAAAATCCTACAAAGCACCATCGTTTAACGACTTATATTGGCCAATGGATGCATTTGCAGTTGGTAATCCTGATTTAGTACCGGAAAAAGGTGATAATTATGATATAGGAATCACATCAAGTTATTCTGTAATATCTCTTTCTGCCAATTACTTTAATAATGATGTGAAGAATTTGATACTTTGGGCACAAGATCCGGCTGTTAATAATAAGTGGACTCCGCACAATATCTCAAAAACCAGTACTCAGGGACTTGAAACATCATTAACGCTTGCTCTATTTGAAGAAATGATAGTGATTAATGGTGAATATACTTATATGAAAGCATTGGATAAAGGTCCGGACCCCAATTACCATAACAATTATATAATTTATCGACCCAAAAATAAATTTGATTTGACCGAAACATTCAAATATAAATCAATTGAATGGAATTTAATTTACCACTATGTTGGTCTGCGCTATACTAATTCTACAAACACTAAATGGCTTCCATCATTTCAAATGGTCGATACTAATCTTTCCTATCGGTTTAAATTGATGAATCTTTCATGGAATAGTACCGTTGAGATTAGTAACATTTTTGACGAAAGCTTCATGCGGGTGCTCGGCACAGCGGAACCCGGCAGAATGTATAAAATTTCAATTGGAGTAAATATCTAATAGAGCAACTAATGAATCGATTGATTAGGATTTTATTGATTTTGTTAATAATTAATTTAGTAGCCTTATCGGATGATTACGGCAGGGTTTCTGGCGTTGTAAAATGCGGACCGACACATGAACCATTGGTTGCAGTCAACGTCTATTTGAAGAATACTCATATTGGTTCAGCCACTGATGAAAATGGGATTTACTGTATTCAGAAAATTCCGCCGGGCAAATATGAAATAATCGTTGAGATGATCGGTTTTTCCCGGCTCCAGAGAAAATTTTTAGAAATTAATTCGGGTGAGAATTTAATTTTGGATTTCATTCTTCAACCACAGGCAATTACATATGACAATAGTGTAACCGTTACTGCAACCCGCGGTCATTCTCTGATTACGGAAGTACCTTCCTCGGTAAATGTGATTGACAAGCAGGAGCTTGAGCTCAAAAATCCTCAAAATCTTGCGGAAGCATTGCAGAATGTTCCCGGCGTGACTATCAAGGATTATGGTGGTCTGGGAAATACAAAATCTATATCATTGCGTGGGTCATCGGATAGTCAGGTTCTGATTTTACTGGACGGACAGCGGCTTAACAGTCCTCAATCAGGCTCAGTAGATTTAAATCAGATATCATTGGAAGGAATCGAAAAAATAGAAGTTGTCCGTGGCGGGAATTCGGCATTGTACGGATCTGATGCCATCGGTGGAGTTATTAATATTATTTCAAAAAAAACTGACCCCGATGAACAGGGAGTAGCAGGTGATTTGAAATTTGGTGTAGCTTCATTCGGTACTTATACTGCAGAACCATCGCTACGGTTTTATATTAAAAACAGCGGTATTACTGCATCGTATAAGTACCTTTCCTCCAAAGGCGAATTTTCCTATACTGATAATTATGGGAACCCTGCCACACGGGTGAATTCCGATATCATTTCCAGAGACTATTATCTTGGATTGATTCACGAATTTGGTGATCCCCATTATCAGCGAAATCTGTCGTTGACGTTTAAACATTATGACTCTGCACAGGGAGCACCGGGAACGATAGAGCCGTACTATTACCACGCCCGAATGTGGCACAGAGATAACAAAATCAGCGCGGTATACACCGGGAAAATATTTAATCTTTTTCATAATCTCCGATTTCAAAGCTATTATTATGATAGTTGGTATAAATATAAAAATGATGAAACAACCGGTGGCATTCTAAGTAAGTATTCTACCCAGACCTATGGTAATGAAATTCAGTTCAATTCGGTGATTGGTCCTCAGGTATCATTGACGTATGGCAGTGGTTTTCGATATGATCAAAACAGGGATATCATTACACAGGATTTTAATAAACAAACATCTTATTATCTCTTTGCAGTTAATGAATCAGTAATTTGCATAAATTCTTTATTGCAGACCATCTCATTAGTACCATCATTACGTTTTGATACTGATTCGAAATACATGAATCACATTGTATCACCGAAACTCGGCGCAATCTTCAATTTTGGAGAGGCATGGCAAAGTTCCTTAAAACTCAATATCAGTAAAAGTTACCGGGCACCGACATTTAATGATCTCTATTGGCCTGATGACGATCCCTTTTCAGTTGGAAATCCTGAACTGGAACCGGAATATGGTACGGATTGGGATGTAGGGATTCGTTTGCAGTACCCGATCTTAAATGGAATTTATTTTGAATCCTGCTCTTTTGAAAGCAATATGACCAATCTGATTATCTGGCAACAGATTGAAAAATGGATGCCGTTAAATGTTGATAAAAGTCGTAACAGGGGTATCGAGAATAGCTTGAAAATATCACCGATTAAAGGGTTACTAGATATATCGGCGAATTATATGTATCTCGATGCGCGTAATCTGTCAGGATCGAATACAACATATAATAAAATCCTGGTGTACAGACCGAAACATACTGTTAATTTTTCAGCAACAATGAATTTGAAAGCCGTTCATCTGAATTATCAATACAGTTATATTAGTCGCAGATTTGCCGATGCATCAAATACCTGGGGTAATTCGCTTGAGCCCTACTCGGTTTCCGATATTACCGTGAATTACGATACGAAAATTATGAAGACCCAAATGAACTATTCATTTCAAGTAAAAAATATTTTTGATCATGAATACAAAGTAATAAAAAACATGCCGGTCCCTGGCAGGGAATACCGGTTTTCAGTGAAAATTAGTATTTAGAGGACAATTCTTTGAAAACAACCAAAAGGAGGATGTAATGAAGAAGTTAATTGTGTTAGGGTTAAGTGCGCTGTTCTTATTTACGCTGTTCATCGGCTGTGAAGACGAACCTCAAAAAGAAGAAGCGCCCGTGACTGCGACCGCACTGTATGTGCTGAATTCAGGTGGTCAGAGCATTTCTGTTGTAGACCTTGAAACAGGAACGGTCTATAATAATGTCGCTACTGTTGGCACCTGGCCGAATCAGCTGGTTTACAAGGATGGTAAACTGTATTGTGTGAATACTGGTTCAAACAATATTCAGATTTTTGATGTTGATGATTTTTCAGCAGCACCGGAAGCCATTGACCTAGGCAGTGGTCACAATCCGCAGAATATGGTTTTTGTTGATGACAATATTGCTTATGTCAGTTGTTCACTATCAGAATCAGTCGTAAAAGTGAATGTATCAACGAAAGCTGTTCTGGATGAGATCGATGCCGGTGTTGGATGTACTGGCATTGCATTCGCGAGTGGAAAAATTTATGCTTCAAACACGGCGTATAATGCAGCGACCTGGGGATACGGCCCTGGGACGGTTACAGTGATTAATACAGCAACAGATGCTGTTTCATCGACCATTGATGTTGCATTAAATCCGTTCAGTGTCGGCGTTGCACCCGATGGTCTGGTCCATGTTGTTTGTACCGGTGATTACTGGAGCACCTGGGGCAAAGTCATGGTCGTGAATCCGGCCACAGATGCTATTGTTGATTCCGTGGTAACATTAGGGTCTCCCGGTAATATTGCGTTTTCTGAAGCTGATGACATGGCCTTCCTGACTATTTGGGGAATGGGATGTCTGACTTATAATACAGAAACACTGGCGATGGTAAATGATACATCTAACTACTTTCTCGGTAAAGGCGGTACCGGAGCCGCAGCTGATGGTGATGGGAATATCTTTGTCTCAGTTTGGGACGATGATCAGGTCATTCAGTTGGATAAAGATGGTACAGTCATAGCAACATTTAATGTTGGCGATAAACCAGCTGCGCTGGCATTGAAGGTGGAGTAATTCGACGGTAAAGGCAATGTTTTTGATAGGGAAAAGGAGATGGTCTTCCACGGCCATCTCCTGAAACCCTCAAATCAACGGAAAGGGAAGAGAATGAACAGGAAACAACACATTTTTTATGCAATAGTATTAACATTAATTGTTATTTTTATGACGTCCTGTTCGACTATTCCCGAACAGCGGATTATTTCACTTTCACCAAGCCATACTGAGGTTTTGTATGCGTTGGGGTTGGAAGATCAAATCGTTGGATGGACCAAATATTGTAATTATCCCCCTGAAGTTCAGGAAACTGGTGGCTGGTTGCCCTATGATGAGTATGAATTCAAAAGTATTCACGATGAGTTGTATAACAAAGATGTTGCGGTTGTCAGCGCATTTACACAAGTCAATTACGAATTAATTGATTCGCTGAAGCCGACTCTCATATTAGCAGTGCATAAAATGCAGCATGATATAACCCAAAAATTAAGGGATAAGGGTTATAACGTCTTGTATTATGAGCCGCAAACACTTGATGATGTTTTTAAATTAATACAGGGTGTTGGCGATGCTGCCGGGAAAACTAATCGGGCAAAAAAACTGATTGCCGGCTACCGGTATGAAATCGATAAAATTAAGTCTATTACGGCAAAGCTACCGAAAGCAAATGTATATTTCGAGATAAATCATGTGGGCCCGTGGGTATTAGGTGCCGGTTCACCCATGGATCAGATCCTTGAGATTGCTGGTGGTGAGAATATTTTTAATGATGTCCAAAGTGAAGCATTTAAAGCGGAACTTGTTGACATTGTTGAACGAAATCCGGATGTTATTATGACACCTTTGTGGCCACATGCCGGCCGCAACGAGGTTACGACTGTCAGGGAAATTATGAATCGACCGGGTTTTGAAACGATTAATGCAGTTATAAATGATCGGGTCTATCACTACGATTCATCATTATTAAAAAAACCAGGTCCCCGTCAAATTACAGCCATCAAGAAAATGGCTTATTTACTCCATCCGTACTATTTTGAAAATCCAAAAAATTCTGTTGACCCTTGGGAACTTGGTAAAATCGATGCCTTGTACCCACCGCCGACGGTTCCAAGATAGAATAAATGTGCCGGGGATTTTACAATGAATTTTAATGTCAGAGATATAACTCTCGCCCCGATCGGGCAGGAGAAAATTGATTGGGTTGCCAAGTGGATGAAGGTGGTTAATGGTCTTTACGAAAAGTTTAAAGATGACGGTGTTTTTTCTGGAAAGCGGATTGCGATTTGTATTCATTTGGAAGCAAAAACAGCTTATCTGGCGTTGACGATTCAACGCCTGGGCGCGGAAGTCTGGATAACGAGTAGCAACCCATTATCAACTAAAGATGATGTTTGTGCGGCATTAGCGAAAAACGGTGTTCATGTATTTGCCAAACACGGGGCGTCACAGGAAGAATATCGTGGATTCATTAAAGCAGTCGTTGATTCGAAACCTCACACTGTTGTTGATGATGGCGGTGATATCTGTGAATTTTTTCATGAAAATCCTGAATATGCTGTAAATCTGAAAGGAATTTGCGAAGAAACCACCTCTGGTGTTGACCGTCTGAAAGAGCTCGAGAAACAGGGAAAGCTGCGATATCCTTCTATAGGTATTAATGATGCTCAATCAAAATATTTATTTGATAATCGTTATGGAACAGGGCAGTCAACCTGGACGACGATCACTCATTTGACGAATATGAATATTGCCGGTAAAGTTGTTGTAGTTGTCGGGTACGGCTGGGTCGGTCGTGGTGTGGCAGTCAGGGCTCAGGGTATGGGCGCCGAGGTAATTGTAACCGAGATTGATCCCTGGAAGGGACTGGAAGCCAGGATGGACGGATATAAAGTGATGCCGATTGTCGATGCCGCTCCATTAGGGGATTTCTTCGTAACAGCGACCGGTGAACGTATGGTTATCCGGACAGAACATATCGAAAGAATGAAAGATGGTGCGTTTTTGTCAAATGCCGGACATTTCGATTTTGAAGTTGATGTTCCTGGACTAAAAAGAATTGCTAGGTCAGTTGAACATGTCAGGGACGAAGTTGATGAATATACATTAATTAATAATCATCGGATATATCTGCTGGCCCAGGGAGGTATTATCAATATCGCCGGTGGTTTGGGACATCCGATTGAAATTTTGGATTTATCGTTTGCGCTGCAATTGGCCAGTATGCATTATGTCCTCTCAGCAACGGATCTTGAACCAAGGTTCTACCGTGTCCCCGATGAAATTGATGAGATGATTGTCCGGGAACGATTGAAGGCGGATGGCATTGGGATTGATGAAGATATTCGCTATAAATATCGCCAATAGAAGGAGCAGGGAATGCGTTTAATTAGTGCTTTGGGTTATGTAATTCTTCTGGTTTTTGCATGGTCAATTTCCACGAATCGTAAGAATATCAACTGGCGGGTTATCGGTTGGGGAGCCGCAATTCAGGTTGCCTTTGCAGGCTTTATTTTTATCATTCCGGCCGGCGCAAAAGTATTCATGTTTATTAACCGGGTGGTCATTGCTGTTCTTGATTCTGCCGCAGCGGGTACTGTATTCGTATTCGGACGATTGGCTATCGGGCCTGGAATGACCGGAAATGCGGGGGAAACTTCCCTGGGTTATTTCCTGGCTTTTCAGGCATTACCGACGATTGTATTTTTTGCTGCGCTGGTTGCTATCCTTTATTATTTTGGTATAATGAATAA
>JAUSPJ010000384.1 GCA_030655795.1 Fidelibacterota bacterium
TGCGTTTGCGATCTATAACATCTTAGGCGAACGGGTGTACGAAATGCGCCAACCGAATCAGGCGCCGGGATATTACCAATTCGTATGGAATGGACTGAATCAGAATGGTCTGAATGTTGCCAGTGGCGTCTATCTCTATCAACTGACCGCCGGGAAATTTACCGATAAGAAGAAAATGGTCATTTTAAAGTGAAAAAGATTTCAATAGGAGGAATCTCCATGAAAACGATATTCAAGATTCAAATCGTGCTGGTCGTTGCAGTCATTACTGCTTTTTCACAGCCGCAGCTTTTTACCAATAATGCGCCCACCGATGTAGTTCAGTTGGATGCGCGAGCCTCGGCTTACGAATTTGTGCCGGGCGATATTTTAGTCAAATTCAAAGACGACGTCCGTCCGGCGCTCGCCAAATCCAATGGTATTCAGCGTATTGGCGTAGCTTCTGTGGATGCAATTCTTACTAAGTATTCGGTCAATGAAGCAGAGAAGCTCTTCAAAAACGCCAAACGGGAAAAATCCAGACAAATCCTGAAAACCTTCACCGGCAAGGAATTCGAGAAACCCAGTCTCCACAATATCTACAAACTCAAACTCAAAAGCGAGTTGAACATGTATGAGGCGATTGAAGCGCTGAAGCAGGACGAGAATGTGGAGTATGCCGAACCGAACTATATCTTTTCGATTGTCGAAGACCAGCCGCAATCGGATGTGCTGAGTGAGGAAGATGTCAATAAACTCTTCGAAAAACACCTTTCGAATGTCATGAATGCGGAGGCTCTGGATGTTGTTGTTCCCAATGACCCGCTCTATCCGCTTCAGTGGTGGATTTCCGCCACGCAGGTAGATGCCGTCTGGGACACGACGACCGGCGACAGCAGTCAACTCATCGGAATCATCGATACCGGAATTGATTGGCACCACCCGGATTTGAAAAATAAAATCTGGACGAATCCTGACGAAATTCCGGATAACGGAATCGATGACGATCAAAATGGTTTTATAGATGACGTCCGTGGCTGGGATTGGATCAATCACGATAACGATCCGATGGATGATAACAGCCATGGCACGCACGTCGCCGGGATTGCCGCCGCAGAAGCGAATAACGGTATCGGAATCGCGGGCGTCAACTGGCAGGCGAAGGTCATCCCGATCAAAGTCTTCCAGAGCAGCGGCAGAGGCGACGCGGCTACGATTACTCAGGGTATTATTTATGCGGCTAATAAAGGTGCAACTGTCATCAATATGAGTTTTGGCAGTTATGCTCGCTCGCTGACAATGGAGAATGCTCTGGCAAATGCCTATGCAACTGCAGTATTGGTCGCGGCGGCGGGAAATGATGGATTATGTATTGGACCTGGACCCTGTCCCGACAAACGATTGGGAGCGCCAATGTGTCCCGGCGCATTTTCCTTTGTTTTGGGGGTTGAAGCAAACAACGAAATTTCCGGCGTGTCCGGATTTAAAGCAGATTTTTCCAATTATGATCAGGACGGGCCTGTATTCTCGGATTATCCCGATCTTTTAAACTATGAATTAAAAGCTCCGGGATCGGGCATTATTTCATGTGTACAGGGAGGTAACTACCGCGAATTTAGTGGCACATCCATGGCTACACCAATTGTTGCCGGAGCAGTTCTACTTTATCGTACACTACGGCCTTCAGAATCGCAGGAATTGCTTTTCGGAAATTTTATCAATTCTATCAATCAAAATATTGATTTGGAAGCAGCACTCAATATTATTCCTATACCAAAACTGGATATTGTTTCTTATGAGCTTGCTGATACGTTGGATGGCGACCATGATGGACGTGCCGATGCCGGGGAGACTATCGAACTTAAAATTACAGCGCGAAATACATGGGGACAAGCCGACAATGTGAAAGTTGGTATCGAGTTCGGCGAATTTGAGGACACTACCATAGCTGTAATTCAAACCCCCGAAGCTATCGTTGGAAGTATCTCCGCTTATGCGACACGATTTAATACAATTCCGTTGAAAATTAAACTTGGACCCAATATTACTGATGGACGGGCTATTGTTTTCAACCTGAAAACATGGTACAATGACCACCAGGGAGAGAGCTGTCAACAAATCGCAATCAACGTGGAAAACGGGGTGGAATTGAAGGGAATTATCAGTAACGATATGACTTTGTACCCTGATAAACATTATATCATTACTGATAATATTGCAATACCGCTTGGAGTCACACTGACCATAAAGCCGGGTACAATATTGAAAATTGGTGAAGGTAAAAGTATGATTGTGGCTGGAAATGTTTATGCTATTGGAACACGTGACAGCTTAATTACATTCACGAAACGTGATAACGGGATAGGTTGGCGTAGTATTAAAACTGAAAATAGTTCATCTTTTCAAGCTGCATATTCAGTGTTTGAGTATTTAAAAGGGGATGGAGCTACTTATGGTGATATTTTAATTAATAGTCAATTGCAAAAAGTTGAAAATTGTTTATTTAAAAACAATGATTTTTATTGGGGAATTTCGAATAGTAAGAATATAGAAAAGTCATGTTTCTACAATAATATCTCCTACTATTATATAGTTGGTTCAAGTGGCGGCAATCTGGCCAATAATAATATTATTGATAATTTTATCGATGCATTTTATTTACAAACTGGAGGGGCTTTGAGTATTAATCAATTGGGTCCATATCCACTA
>JAUSPJ010000286.1 GCA_030655795.1 Fidelibacterota bacterium
TTGATCTGGAATCCCATCTGCGGATATCCGGCCCCGATATTGACCCCAAACTGCTCCCGGAATTAAACGGATTGCTTAAAGAGGAAAACATTGACATTATTTATCCCTACACTCTGAAAAAGTCGGTCTTATCTAATTTTGGCGCCGATGCCATTGTCCGCCTGAAAGGGATTGACTCGACGGTTTTCCAGACAAAGATAATGCAAAAATCCACTATCATTCGCGGTAATAACAATTTTACAGTCCCCACTGCAGATTTACCCGGCATTATGCTTGGTTACCGGCTGGCGGATAAACTGGGTTTGTTTCTGGGTGATACCGTCAATGTTATCAACCCGCTGGACATTAAAAGTTCCTACAGCATCCCGTTTGTCGGGCGTTTCGTGTTAAGCGGGGTATTTCGCCTGGATTTGTTCGATTATGATGAAAACCTGGCATTTGTTGAAATCGGTGAAGCCCAGAAAATCTTCAAAATGCCGGCGCAATATTCCGGCATTGATATTCGTTTTAAAAATTATAAAAACATTCCCAAGATAAAAGAACGGCTTTCGAAAAATCTCAAACGGGATACTGTAATTTCAAGCTGGGAGGACCTGCACCGAGATCTGTTCGGCGCTATGAAACTCGAAAAATACGGCAGTTTTCTGGCGCTGAGTTTCATTATCCTCATTGCGATTTTCAACCTGTCCAGTTCGCTGGTCATGCTGGTCATGGAAAAAATCCGGGAAATTGGAATGCTCCAGACATTGGGAATGAATAACAGCCATATTAGAGGGATTTTTCTCCGGCTGGGATTCATCACCGGCTCGATCGGACTGCTGTTCGGATTATCTCTGGCATTGATTATTTGTCTGTTTCAGCAATATTATAAATTCATCCCGCTGCCTTCCGTCTATTTCATTCCTTATCTTCCGGTTGAGCTTCATTTAATCGATGTTGCAGCAATTCTGATCGCCGGATTTGTCCTGATATTTTTGGGTACTTTATATCCCAGCCAGCGGGTTGGAAAACTCGCACCATTGGAGGCAATTCAATATGAAAAATGATAATGCACCGATATTAATCGTCAACAATCTGTCGAAATCCTACCGGACTGATGGAGTTGAAGTTCCTGTATTTCAGGACATCTCATTTTCAGTCAATGCCGGTGAAGTCATCGCAATCATGGGGCCATCGGGAATTGGTAAATCCACCCTGTTGAATCTCGTTGGAACCCTCGATTATCCGGATAGCGGTGAAATCAGCTATCAGGGAATCAATCCGTTTAGTTTAGCGGATCGTGAAATCGCCCGGTTCAGGAATAAAACCGTTGGATTTGTTTTTCAGTTTCACCACCTGCTTCCGGAGTTTACTGCGCTTGAAAATGTCATGATTCCCTCAATTATTTACCAGTATAATCCGAATACCGCCAAGGAAAGCGCTAAAGAGATTCTTGATCAGGTCGGCCTGGGCCACCGCATTCATCACCGCCCCTCTGCCCTTTCCGGCGGCGAGCGCCAGCGGGTCGCGGTTGCAAGGGCATTGATCAATAAACCCCTGGTAGTACTTGCCGACGAACCATCCGGCAACCTGGACTCGTATAACAGCGATTTATTAATTGAACTGATCCTTAAACTGAATGAGCAGGACCGGCGGACTTTTATCATTGCAACCCATAACTCATCAATTGCTTCTAAATCTCACAGAGTGTTGCTTCTGGATAACGGTGGCGCCTGTTTTAAATAAAAAGATTAATTGACTTGGGTCATTCCATGTTTTATATTGTGAAAGATAAGCATAAGAACAATGAAAGAACAATTTTCAAAACTGATTCAATACACGATTAAAGAAGCGCGAAGCCAGGCCACCCGGCTGGGCCATAATCACGTGGATTCCGAACACCTTCTTTTGGCAATTCTTAACCGGACGGACAACCGGCTAACGGATATCCTTACAAATTTTGAAATCGATATCGATGAACTGATAAAAAATATTGAAGATGCTGTCCCGGGAGGCGATGAGATCATTCAGCTGGGTCGCCTGCCATTGACAAGACGCGCCGAGCAGATACTGCGAAACACGTTTCACGAAGCCCAGCACATGGGCGCCGGCGAAGTGGATGAAATCCATATCTTTCTGGCCATCCTGAAACAGCAGGACGGAATTGCGTACAAAGTGCTCAACGCGTTTGGCATTGAATATCATAGTTTTAAAAATGATATCGACGAACCCGATTTTACCGAACACATGCAGCAGAATTTGTCAAAAAAGGCCAAAATCAGTAAAACGCCGGCGCTGGATCATTTTTCCAGAGATATAACTGAAAAAGCCAAAAATAATCAACTCGATCCGGTTATCGGACGTGACAATGAGATAGAACGGGTTGCACAGATTTTATCCCGCCGCAAGAAAAACAATCCTGTGCTTATTGGAGAACCCGGCGTCGGTAAAACAGCAATTGCAGAAGGTCTGGCAATTCGAATCATCGAAAAAAAAGTTCCCCGATTGCTCTACAACAAGCGGATCATCGATCTGGATCTGGCCGCTATCGTCGCCGGCACCAAATACCGGGGACAGTTCGAGGAACGCATGAAAACCATCATGCAGGAACTTGAAAGCGCCGATGATATAATTCTTTTTATCGATGAACTTCACACAATCGTCGGAGCCGGCAGCGCATCCGGTTCTCTCGATGCCTCCAATATGTTTAAACCGGCCCTGGCGCGGGGCGATCTTCAGTGCATTGGGGCAACCACATTGGACGAATACCGCAAGGTAATTGAAAAAGACGGAGCCCTGGAACGTCGCTTTCAAAAAATAATTGTCAATCCACCCATGAAAGATGAAACTCTCGCAATTCTGAAAGGCCTTCAGGAACGATATGAGGATCATCACCGTGTTAAGTACACCAATCAGGCGCTGATTGCCGCCGTGGAACTAAGCGATCGTTATATCACCGATAAATTCTTGCCCGATAAAGCCATTGATGTAGTCGATGAAGCCGGTTCACGAGTTCACCTGCGAAATATCAATATCCCTAAATCGATTGTTGAACTTGAGGAAAAAGCCGAGCAGACCAAACTCCGGAAAGAGAGTACAGTTCGTGAGCAAATGTTCGAAAAAGCCGCTGAATTGCGTGATATAGAGCGTAAAATCCGCCAGAAGATCAAGTTCGCCTATGAAAAATGGGAAAAGAAAACCGCCACTGAGCTTATCCCGGTAACTGAAGACGATGTGGCCGATGTGGTTGCGATGATGACAGGCATTCCGGTCAATCGGGTGGCCGAATCGGAAAATAAAAAACTGCTGAATATGGAAACCGAACTAAAAAAGCACATTGTCGGACAGAACGAGGTTATACGCCTCATTTCCAGTGCGATCCGCCGGTCAAGAGCCGGTATGAAAGATCCCAAGCGGCCGATTGGCAGTTTTCTATTTATGGGTCCTACGGGCGTCGGGAAAACCGAAATGGCTAAAGTTATCGCTCAATTTCTTTTTGAAGGTAAAAACGCCCTCATCAAAATCGATATGTCCGAATACATGGAAAAATTTTCCGTGTCGCGGCTGATTGGCGCGCCTCCCGGTTATATAGGATACGAAGAGGGTGGTGAGTTGACGGAACGGGTTCGGCGGCATCCCTATTCTGTTGTTCTATTTGATGAAATTGAAAAAGCGCATGCTGACGTTTTTAATATTCTTTTGAAAATATTTGATGATGGTGTCTTAACGGACAGTTTGGGACGGAAAATCAATTTCAAGAATACGATCATCATCATGACTTCCAATGTCGGCAGTCGCAATATTCAACACAATGCTTTTGGATTTTCCAAAGATACCGAAAAGAGCGATTACAAGGCTATGCAGAAAAAGATGATTGAAGAAGCCCGGAAACTCTTTAATCCGGAATTCATGAACAGGATAGATGATCCCGTTGTCTTTCATTCGCTTACAAAGGAAAACATTCTTGATATCATTGATCTCCAGCTCAAAGAGGTCCAACAAAATCTGTCAAATACAAAAACCGGATTACGAATAAGCCGAGGCGTCAAAGAATTTATTCTCGAAAAAGGATTCAAACCGGAATCCGGCGCCCGTCCTTTGCGTCGTTCTATCCAGACACTTATCGAAGATCCAATCGCTGAAAAATTTCTCGACGGGACCTTATCAAAAGGAAAAGTGATCACTATTCGGGTTCGAAGAGAACAATTATATTTTTCTCATCCACAGACCCAAAAGAATAAACAATCTGTTGAATTGAACAGTTAATCAGCAGATTCCGACATTTTTTCCGATTTGTTTGACTAACCTTTTTATATCCTTTTACAATCGGTCGTTATGTCTTAGTGAATTCTTGGCATAACATTTGTCACTTTCTGGTTGTCTTTGACAATTATACTTTGATAAATGATTTTAAAGGAGATATAAAATGGGAAAAATTATCGGTATTGATTTGGGTACAACCAACTCATGTGTAGCCGTTATGGATGCCGGAAAACCACGCGTTCTGGAAAATTCCGAAGGACGGTCAGTTACTCCGTCGGTAGTGGTTTTCAAAAAAGATGGCGAGCGCGTTGTCGGTGATACAGCCAAACGGCAGATCGTCACCAACTATGATCGTGCGGTTTACTCAATCAAACGCTTTATGGGAAGACTGTTTAAAGAAGTTGGCAATGAAAGTAAAGAGGTGCCATTCAAAGTGATTGAAGGCCCCAACAGTGATGTTCGAGTACGGATCGCTGATCGCGATTACTCGCCTCCGGAAATCGGCGCTATGGTGCTCCAGAAAATGAAACAGACCGCCGAGGAAAAACTCGGTGAAAAAATTACCGAAGCCGTTATTACCGTACCTGCCTATTTTAATGATGCCCAACGTCAGGCCACGAAAGACGCCGGCAGAATCGCCGGTCTTGAAGTAAAACGAATTATCAATGAGCCGACTGCCGCCGCATTGGCCTATGGCCTGGATAAGAAAAAGGACGAAAAGATCGCCGTTTACGATCTGGGTGGCGGTACTTTTGATATCTCGATTCTGGAAATCGGCGACGGCGTCTTTGAAGTCAAGTCCACAAGTGGCGATGGCCATCTTGGTGGTGATGATTTCGACCAGAGAGTTATTGATTGGATGGTCGATGATTTTAAGAAAAAAGAAGGCGTCGATCTGAAAAAAGATCCCATGGCTATGCAGCGTCTGAAAGAAGCCGCCGAAAAAGCCAAAATGGAGCTCTCTTCCAATACAGAAACAGAAATTAACCTCCCATATATCACCGCTGGCGCCGCGGGCCCAATTCATTTATTAGAGAAACTGACCCGCTCAAAATTTGAGTCACTGGTTGAAGATTTAATCGAAAGAACCCGCAAACCCTGCTTGCAGGCAATTAAAGATGCCAAACTATCAGCAAGTGAAATTAATGAGGTCATCCTGGTGGGTGGTTCTACCCGCATTCCGAAGGTGCAGGCGCTGGTCAAAGATATTTTTGGCAGAGAACCCAATAAAAGTGTCAATCCCGATGAAGTTGTGGCTATTGGCGCAGCCATCCAGGGCGGTGTCCTCGGTGGTGAAGTCCATGATATCCTGCTGCTCGATGTAACTCCGCTGTCTCTCGGTATAGAAACCCTGGGCGGTGTTGCCACTAAATTGATTGAACGGAATACCACTATTCCAACCAAGAAAAGTGAAATTTTCTCAACCGCGGCTGACAGTCAGACAACCGTGGAAATCCATGTTCTTCAGGGAGAACGCGCAATGGCTGCCGACAATAAAAGCATTGGAAAATTTCACCTGGACGGGATTCCACCGGCACCGCGTGGTGTTCCGCAAATCGAAGTTACTTTCGATATTGATGCAAACGGTATTCTTAACGTCTCGGCAAAAGACAAGGCTACCAGTAAAGAGCAGAGTGTTCGTATTCAGACTTCCAGCGGACTGTCCGATTCAGAAAAAGAGCGCATGGTTAACG
>JAUSPJ010000287.1 GCA_030655795.1 Fidelibacterota bacterium
CCGTATCGCCTAAGGATACGGATACGACGTCGGTTTCATCGACTTCAGCCCGTACTTCCATTTTAGACATGTCGGAAATTACCAGGATAACGTCTTCCTGGAACACAGATCCCAGGGCAATCTCACCAAGTTCTTTTCTAATGCTGGTGACGATGCCGTTCATGGGAGATAGAATGCGGGTTTTATCCAGATCGTCTTTGGCCTGTCTTAATGCGGCTTCGGCCTGAACGACCTGGCTTTCGGCTATCTCGGTCTGGGCAATCCCCGCTTCCAGTTCTGCTTCCGAGGTCAGGCCGGATTTATACAGCTGTTTTACCCGCTTAAGTTCACTGGCTACCTTTTTCTGGTTTGCCTTGTTGGATTGGACCACCGAAAACGCCCGTTCATAGGCGGCTTCGTATTGGGCTTTATCCAGTTCAACCAGGAGATCGCCGGCTTTAACCCGATTGCCTAAGTGAACAGTGATATTCGTGATTCGGGCGGCGACATTGGCGCTGATTTTCACCTGGGTCTTGGGAATCAGTGAACCGGAAGCATTAACGGTTTGAACTATTCGCTCCTTCATAACCTTTTCAGTCTGGACCTCAATGGGTTTGACTTTACTTTTATTTTTGTTGGCTACAATGACAACTCCAACAACGATTACCACAAGAACTAGAATAATGATTTTTCGGATGTTTTTCTTTTTCATCGAATTCCCAAATCCTTCCCCTATAAGGCGCCCATTAAAAATGCCAGCTGGGCTTCAGCTATCTTTGCATCATATTTTGTGTTGATCATTTGTTGCCGAGCGCTTGTCAGTGTCACCTGAGCATCCAGTACTTCCAGCAAAGTGGCAGAATTCAACCGATACATCTCCTTTGCAAGTCGCATATCTTCCTGGGCGGACACGATATTTAATTCCTGAATATCTATCATTTCCACATAAGTATTGAGATTTTCGATTAGCAATTGAATCTGCTTGCGGATTTCAATGGTTTTTTTAGCGATGCGATCATCGTACATCTGATAATTTAACAGATTGCGCTGGATATTTGTTTTCCGTTGAAAACCATTGAAAATGGACCAGCTTAAGTCTAAACCCAGAGAGGAGCTCCAGGCTTCATCTAATTTTGAATATATAAGGTCTAAATTATTTCCGCCCCGGTTGTAGGAATAGGAGCTGCTTATTGAAGGAAGCCAGGAACCTTTTGCAATCTTATACTGTAAATCTGCACTCATCTGGTCCGCTTCCAATGCCAGTAGTTCTTTATTGTTGCTGAGCGCTTTCTCAATGGCAAAACCCAATGCAATTCCCTCGGGTTTGACATATTCTTTTTCTACGACTTCAAACTGATCGGCGGGATTCCGACCCATCGCCTGGTTTAAGTCGGCAAGTGCATTTTTATAGACGGATTTTTGACTGATAATATTCAGTCGGTCATTACCCTCTCTGACCTGGGCTTTGAAAAGATCCTTTTTGGCGACTTGTCCGATTTTGTGCATTTCTTCGGTTTTTTTCAGCTGTTCGCGGCTGTTCTCCAGGGATTTTTCATATACTTTCAGCAGTTCTTGGGCTTTCAAAACGGCGTAAAATCTTGCTGTCGCATCGTTGACGATGTACTGGCGGGTAAATTCCTGATTGATTTGGGAGCCCCGTAAATCATTCCTGGCTTTCTTGATTGTATTCCACCATTGTCCACCATCATAGATATTTTGATTGACATGTAATCCAATTCCATACTGTTTGCTTTTGGATCCTTGGGTAGAATCAATGGGAATACCATCTAAATATCGAACACGAGGGCCCTGGGAAGAGGATGACCCGGAATAGCCAATTCCGGCGCTGGGCAGGATGGTATTGTAGGATTCGGTCACCCCTTCTTTGGATATTTGGTACTGTTTTTCTGAAATCTTGATATCCGGATTGTTTTTAATAGCCAGCTGAATACAGTCCTCGATAGTCAGTGATTCAGCCAGAAGACTGTTTGCAAAAATTAACAGCAGGGCAAAAAAAGTGAGTTTACGCATAAAGTTGTTCCTGTTTTAAATTTTTGCAAGCCCGGCTAGTAATGCTGCTGCGACCGTATGTCAACCAGATGATCGTAATGATCCAAAAGGGTTTAGATGCTTTTTTATCAAATATAATTCCTAAAGCAATGCCGAAAAGAACGATTTTCCAAATTGCAAAGACATCAATGTTTGCAAAAAATCGAAATAAAAAATGTTCGCTTTCTTTGAGAAGCAGCGCAAGACTTGTGTAGATTTTTGTGGTTCCCTGTGAGACGATTAAAGGCGTTTTTATACCGAGGCTGACGACATCTACCAGTTCGACATAGGCGGTAATCCCAAGCATTTTAAAATATTTTACCTCGCCACCCAATAAGAAATTGCTGACAAATAACATGACAGTCGCCAGTACCAGGACTTTCACTACTGTTGCGATCGAGGTCGTGATGTACTGTATGGGGGAATCCGCCTTGCTTTCCATGCGCTCGATGATTGTTTCCTTTTGAATTTCGGTCAACCGTTCGCTGGTTTCAATACGTGCTTTCTGTTCCGTCATTGCAATGGGTATAATGTAAGTAGTAAGTATCAAACTCATTGTGGCCACAATCAGCAGCGGAATGACAATGTCCAGCCAGTTAGTCTTCATTTTTAATGATCAAAAAGTGGCTGATGGTTCCCAGAATAAAGACAATATTTTTGACAGAATCGTTTTCTCTTGATTTTCGCTCATGGCACGGTTTCCTTTCGTCAACAGGGTTTTAGAGTATAGTGTCGGTTAAAAGTTGTCAGATTAAAATTAAGGCTTCTAAATTTCTGACAACAACCGGTCTTTATGTGATTCAAGATATGTTTTTGCCGCTTCATAATTGTTTTCTATTTCGCCGGAGAGGATCGCTTCCTCAATGGCGTTTTTTATATGACCGACCGAGGGCCCCGGTTCCAGATTACAGAGTGTCATAATTTCATCACCACGAACCGGAGACTGGAACGCCCGTAGACGATCCTTTTCTCCAACTTCCGTGATCTTGTCCACGACGCGATTGAAATTAGCCGTGTATTCGGCCACTTTACGGGGATTTTTTGAGGTAATGTCGGCCCGGCAAAGGACAATCAGATCATCAATAATCTCGCCGGCATCCACACACAGGCGCCGAACAGCGCTGTCGGTGACACCTTCATCGGCAATAGCAATTGGCCGGAGATGCAGCCGGGTCATTTTTTCGGCATATTCCATGATTTTATTAGACAGCTTCAGACGACGGCAAAGCGGTTTGACCATGCGGGCGCCGAGTTCTTCATGACCATGAAAGGTCCAGCCCTTACCTTCCGCGTAACGCTTGGTTTGCGGTTTGGCGATGTCGTGAATCAAAGCGGTGAACCGCAGTTCGAATTTATCGGTTTTTTCAGCAATATTATCCAGCACCTGCAGTGAATGATGAAAAACGTCTTTATGGTGGTAACCGTTTTTTTGATTGACGCCGTCCAGATTGGCAATTTCCGGCAGAATAATGTCCAGCAGGCCGCATTTTTTCATCAATAAAAATGCGCGTGACGGTTTCCGGGGGACCTTTAGAATTTTCGTCAATTCTTCGGTGATGCGCTCCTGGGAGATAATGGCCATCCGGTCTTTGACCTTGGATATAGCCCGGAAGGTTTCATCTTCAATTTTAAACCCAAGTTGAGTGGAAAAGCGGATAGCTCTCAGCATTCGAAGAGGGTCATCTGAAAATGTCGTCACCGGATCAAGGGGTGTGCGAATAATACCGGCATCGAGATCGTGCAGACCCTGAAAGTAATCGGACAACTCGTACATTGAATCTTCATTCAGAGACATTGCCAGTGCATTTATGGTGAAATCCCGACGGGCAAGGTCTTCATAGAGAGACCCCTGAGAGACACTGGGTTTGCGGGAATTGTCCAGATATTGTTCGGACCGGGCCGAGGCAACTTCGATGATAATGTCGTGATAGGGAACCATTGCCGTACCAAATCGAGGATATTCCAGTACCTTTTTCAGCCGGAAGGAATGCGCGATGGCTTTGGCGAACTCGATACCGTTTCCGACGACGGTGATGTCAATGTCTTTGGTTCCGTGACCCAGGATTCGATCTCGTATGGCGCCACCGACCAGGTGAGTGCGCACGTTATCCCGATCCGCGATTTTAGCGATGCGCAGCAGGATTTTTGTAATTGGATCATCCGGAGGAAACAGTAGTTCTAAGAAAGCCATACCCTATCTCATTTTATCGACGGAATTTAGGCATCACAGGGCTTAATTGCAAAGTAGGAAAAACAGAAGTTTACCATGAATGGACGCGAATGATTCATATTTTTTCTAATAGTATTCCTGAAACGGTGAGATGGGTTATTTGATAAAATGGCTATGCAATAAATTTCAATGCAATAAACCACCGTCTTTAAAATCTGTATCTGAAAACAATAAACAATTGCGTTGATTCGCTGTAATTTGAGGTTAGAAACTGTACCTACAGAAGATCTTCAGCATGATAGGAACTGCGTACCAGCGGGCCGGCCATGACCGAACGAAATCCCATTTTCAGGCCAACTTCTTCAATCTGTTTGAATTCAGCAGGAGTGACGAAGCGGTCAACGGGGAGATGGTCTTTGCTAGGCTGCAGATACTGACCGGCGGTAAAAATATCGCAGCCGATTTTTCGTGCATCGTGCATGAGGGCAAAGATTTCACCAGTTGTTTCACCAAGTCCAACCATAATGCCGGTTTTGGTTACGGCGCCACGCGTTTTGGCATTTTTTAAAACTGTCAGAGATTGATAGTAATCGGCTTGCGGCCGGGCAACAGGGTAGAGGCGCTGGATGGTTTCTAGATTGTGTCCCAGTACGTCTGGGTTTTCTCCAAGGACGGTTTCCAGAGCAGCAACATCACCTTTGAAATCGGGAACCAGAATTTCGATCTTACAGTCTGGATTCTGCCGGCGAATTTCCCGGATAGTTTTTGCCCAGTGATCAGCGCCGCCATCGGGCAGATCGTCCCGGGTGACGGACGTGATAACGGCGTATTTGAGTCCCATGAGTTTAACAGCGTTGCCAACTTTTTGAGGTTCTGCGGGATTGGGAAGAAGCAGTTGGCCGTTTCTAACGGCGCAGAAGCGACAATTGCGGGTACAGATGTCACCAAGAATCATCAGTGTGGCAGTTCGGCGTCGCCAGCATTCGCCCTGGTTGGGACAACGGGCCTCTTCACAGACGGTGTGAAGGTCATGTTGATGAACAATTTCGCGCATCTCCCGGAAGTCGTCGTTGAGGGTGTACTTTACTTTGAGCCAGGCGGGTTTCCGAACAGTCATTTTT
Source organism: Fidelibacterota bacterium (assembly GCA_030655795.1). Classification (GTDB taxonomy): domain Bacteria; phylum Fidelibacterota; class UBA2242; order UBA2242; family UBA2242; genus B118-G9. The sequence goes on from JAUSPJ010000287.1 coordinate 5,320, forward strand.
TTATCCACGAATTATCTCAAAGAGATGCCTTTGGTACACTAATTTCACGAATTAATATTTTAGTAAGAAGAGATTATCCAAATTAATCACTATAATGATTTCTAATTACTTCTGAAAAATTAAATAATGTTCTGAATTTAATAATAACATCACGCTTGACCTGTTCCATCAGAATGTCCGGCGCCAGGTCGGCAATTCGGGTGATGCCCTTACTCACGATTCCGCAAGGAATTATTCCGTCATAAAGGGAAAGATCGGTGCTGACATTCAGGGCAAAACCGTGCATGGTGACCCATTTAGATACCCGCATTCCGATAGCGGCGATTTTCTGTTCATTGACCCAGACGCCGGTGAGTTTCTCAATACGTTTGGCGGTAATATTATAGTCCGCCAGCAGATTAATAAGCGCCTGTTCTACCGTATGAACATACCAGGCGACGCTCTCTTTGTGGCCCTTTAAATTGAAGATCGGGTAGCCAACCAATTGTCCGGGACCGTGATAGGTTATATCGCCGCCGCGATCGACATTGTATATCTCAATGCCCTTGGTTTTCAGGTATTCCTTGCCGGCGATCAGATGCTGGGCATTAGCGTTTTTACCAAGGGTGTAAACATGCGGATGTTCGACTAAAATGAGCGTGTCGGGAATTTCTTTGCGCACCCGTTTGGCATGAATATCTTTCTGGATTTCCCAGGCTTTTCCATAAGGGCAGTTTCCAAGGTCAATTACTTCTAATGGTTTCATTGATTGACTGCATCTTTCAGAAGTTTGATTTCACGGGCATAATGTTCATCGTCCCCCGGCGTTTCCAGGATCATTGGCAATCCGGCAAAACGTTTGTCATTTACCAGGCGGCGAAACGGCTCAAGCCCGATAAAGCCTTCCCCCAATTGATGGTGCCTGTCCACACGCGAGCCCAGGGCTTTCTTGGAATCGTTCAGGTGAAAAACCTTCAGACGATCCAGACCAATAACATCGTCGAATTTCTTAAAAGTGTCTGCATAACCGGATTCTGTAATAAGTTCGCATCCTGAGCTGAAAGCGTGGCAGGTATCGAAGCAAACGCCCAGACGCTTGGGATGGGATGATTGCTTGATAATTGTTTCCAGGTGTTCGAATTTGTAGCCCACATTTGTGCCCTGTCCGGCAGTATTTTCCAGTAGCAAGGTAACTGTTGAATCCGGGACAGTTTCGATGCAATAATCCAGGCTTTCGGCAATGGTTTGCAAAGCAAAACTGTCGCCGTTTCCCATGTGAGAACCGGGGTGAAAGACAATGTAGGGGATATTCAGAAATATGGAGCGTTGGATTTCTTCGATAAATGCATTGCGCGACATTACCAGTTTTTTCGGATCGGGGCTGCCAAGGTTTATTAGATATGAGTCGTGTGAGATAACGTTTTCAAAGTTGTTTTTCTTTAGTTCGGATAAATAAACATCACGGCTGTCATCGGAAATCGGAGCGGCTCTCCATTGCATTTGATTAGCGGTGAAAACCTGGAAGCTGTCACAACCCAGTTTGGCTGCCCGCATAGGCGCATTTTCCACACCACCACTGATTGATACATGACAACCGATATATGGCAAGCGGTTATTCCTTACTTATATTCGCGAAATTTGTATCAGGTCCAGAAATTCCTTGCGGGTGCGGTCCTGTTCCCGAAAAATCCCAAACATGGCGCTGGTCGTGACGACGGAATTGGTTTTTTCGACGCCGCGCATGTGCATACAGAGTTGGCGCGCTTCGACAACCACCGCAACGCCTTTGGGTTTTAGAACCTTTTGGATGGTATCGGCAATCTGGTTGGTCAGGCGTTCCTGAATCTGGAGGCGTCTGGCATAGGCATCGACAATGCGGGGAATTTTGCTGAGCCCGATCATTTTACCGTCGGGAATATAGGCAACATGGGCTTTTCCGAAAAAGGGAACCAGGTGGTGCTCACACAGGCTGTAATAGTCAATATCTTTTACCATAATCATCTGACTGAAATCGTCAT
>JAUSPJ010000007.1 GCA_030655795.1 Fidelibacterota bacterium
TTGTCAATATCGAAGTCGATATGATGGCTAAGTATGTTGAACAATTTGTATCCGGAAACTCTGATGGAGACACAAATTTAGTGGAAAAAATCAGAAACTGGGGTTATAAAAATAAGTAAAGGAAAATGATGAAATTCAATACAATTAAGGACGCAATCGCGGATTTTAAAAAAGGGAAATTCGTTATTGTTGTCGACGATGAGAATCGTGAAAATGAAGGTGATTTTATTATCGCTGCGGAAAAGATCACTCCGGAAGCGGTCAATTTTATGGCAGTCCACGCCCGAGGCTTGATGTGTGTGGGTTTAACAGAAAAACGAGCCAAAGAGCTGCGCCTGGATTTAATGGTTTCTAAAAATACAGCCATCCACAGTACCCGCTTTACGGTAAGTGTTGATTTTACAAAAGGGACAACAACAGGCATTTCCGCCTCTGATCGGGCTGCGACGATTAAAGCACTGGCAGACCCGGATACAAATCCCGATGATCTGGGTCGTCCCGGACACATTTTCCCGATTATTGCCCGTTCCGGTGGTGTTTTGCGTCGTACCGGACATACCGAGGCATCAGTCGATCTGACAATGATTTCCGGTCTGACGCCGGTCAGTGTCATGTGCGAGATTATGGATAAAAATGGTGAAATGGCCCGTGGTGAAACACTGTATAAAATCGCTCAGGATTTCAATATTAAAATTATTACCGTGGAAGAGTTAATCGAATACCGACGCAAACACGAACGCTATATTGAGCGAATCAGTCAGGCAATACTCCCGACCAAAATCGGGAAATTTGATATTGTCGTCTATATTGATCATTTAACTGATAAAGAACATGTCGCCATGGTAATGGGCGATGTTGCCAACGGTGAACCGGTAATGGTCCGGGTTCATTCCGAATGCCTTACCGGGGATGTATTCGGTTCATTGCGCTGTGATTGTGGTGATCAACTGGATCATGCTATGCGGATGATCGCAAAGGAAGGACGCGGTGTGGTGCTCTACCTTCGCCAGGAAGGAAGGGGTATCGGATTAAAACACAAAATCAGCGCTTACAGTCTCCAGGATCAGGGAATGGATACTGTTGAAGCAAATGTTGAGTTGGGGTTTCTGCCTGATCTCCGGGATTATGGAATGGGTGCTCAGATGCTGGCGGATTTGGGTATTAAAAAAATGACACTCCTGACCAATAATCCCAAGAAAATTGTTGGTCTGCAGGGATACGGGTTGGAAATTATGAACAGGGTTCCGATTGAAATTCCGCCCAATACGGTGAATGAGAAGTATTTGAAAACAAAACGGGATAAAATGGGTCATATGATCCTGAATAACAAAAAGTAGGTGTATTATGGTAAAAGTAATTGAAGGTGTATTATCAGCGGAAAAAATGAGGACGGCCATTGTCGTCAGTCGTTTTAATGATATGATCACAAAAGAATTGATGGCTGGGGCTATCGACTGTCTGAAACGTCATGGAGCCAGCGAAGAGGATATTCATGTTCATTGGGTCCCCGGTGCGATGGAAATCCCCCGTATTGCCAAAGCGGTCGCTGATTCAAAAAAATACGACGGCGTTATCTGCCTTGGTGCAATTATCCGTGGTGCGACGCCCCATTTTGACGTGGTTGCTGCGGAATCATCCAAAGGTGTTGCCCGTTTATCAATGGATTCTGAAGTGCCGGTTATTTTTGGAATATTAACAACGGATTCGATTGAGCAGGCGCTGGAACGAGCCGGTACCAAGTCGGGAAACAAAGGCTGGGATGCGGCATTAAATATGATTGAAATGGCTAATTTGCTCCGCACGATCAAAAGGTAATATTTGTGAGGTTTAAGAGTCTGATTACTCTGCTGCTGATATTTCCGTTACTAATGGAAGCTCAGTCGGTAATAGGTGAATGGGACAGTTATACATCCGTTTTGAATGTTCGGGATGTTTTGGCAATTGACAACTCGATTGTTGCTGCCAGCGGCGGCGGCCTGGTTGAGTTTGACAGAAGCGCTCAGCAATTCAATATATATACAATTAGATATGGTCTCACGCGCAACGATATTCAGTGTCTTGCCGAAGACAAATTCGGTCGTCTTTGGCTGGGTATGGGCTCTCCGGATGGTGAAATCAATATCTGGAACAGTCAGACAAAAACCGTTGAGGAGGTTTTTAATTCCTTTGAATTTGGGGATGAATTAACCAGTATTGTGTCGATTGTGTTCACCGGTAACAAAGCCTTTGCCGCCTACCGGCACAATGTGGATTGGGGAATTGCTTACTTCAAAATTATTGACGGAGAATATCGATATCAAGACCGCCTGGAAGCGTTTCCGATGGGTGTTTCAGGAATCAATTCCCTGCAGGTGATCAATGATACTCTCTGGCTGGCGGCGACCACCGGGCTGCTTTACGCAAATCTGGCTCAGACTGATTTAAAACCGGAATCTGCCTGGCAGATCGTAAATTTGCCTGAATCGGGAAATGTTTCCAGGGTAATATCCTATGCCGGGAAAAGCCTGTTCAATCTGGACAATAAAATATATGAAATCCGGGATGGACAATCTTATCCATATAATGAGAACCAGCCAAAAAGTATTTCCGATTTGATCCTTGATAATGCGGGTGAATTGTATGCTGTGACATCTTCGGGCATTGATCGTTTTACTTCAGGAACCTGGACCACAATGGTAACTGTTGCCGCAACAAAGTGTAGCTTTGATAGCGACAATATCTTATGGGGCGGTTCGCAAACCAGCTGCCTCTGGTCTGAACTACACAGTGAAGCTCACTATTTAATACCCAATACAATCCTGGACAATGTTTATACTGCATTATATGTTAATGAAGATGGTTCTCTCATGGCAGGTACCCAAAAAGGATTTAGCCTGCTGACCGATGATGGCTGGTATAATATTCGTGGTTTACCAACTACCGATCCGGCTATTGGTGGATACAAAGATCGAGATTGGTCACGATTTGTTGCGGATAATATTGCGTACAGTTTG
>JAUSPJ010000009.1 GCA_030655795.1 Fidelibacterota bacterium
GAAGCGCTGACTGTGAAATGACAGATTTAATCGACACCAAATGGCTTGCTAAAATAATCCAGTCGGGGAAAACCCGGGATGAGATTTTGCTGGAAATCTGTCAGCATCTGGGATCTGAAACAGCCCATTATGACTGGGTCGGGTTTTATATTGCCGATCAAGATAAACGGGTACTCAATTTAGGGCCCTACTATGGCGCTCCGACGGAACATGTCCGAATTCCCTTCGGCCGGGGTATATGTGGACGGGCCGCCGAAACCCTGGAAACAGTAATTATCCAGGATGTGGGCAGTGAATCCAATTACCTCGCCTGTAGTGCCGAAGTAAAATCGGAGATTGTTGTTCCCATATTTAAAGACGGTCGATTTGTGGCCGATCTGGATATCGATTCTCATCAAAAAAATCGCTTTATTGATCAGGATCGAGTATTTCTGGAGAAAATCGGCCGGGAAGTCGCCGTTTTATTCTAAGTTGCTTAGATTGAAACAAAATGAATCTCCGAATGTTAGAGACGTTACAGATGTATATTGGTTCGTAATCTGAGATAAATATGAAACGCATCAAAGAAAAAGGAAAAACAGCGTGAAGAAACGATTTCGCTGGGTAACTATACCCGGTATTTTTATGATTATAGCTGTGATAATGCTGACCGTATCACCGTTTGGGGAAAAAATAGCTGCAAGCGGCAACGACCTGTATCTGAAGCTCAAAGTGATGAATGATATTATCGGCATTGTGAACGATTATTATGTTGAGGTTCCGGATTGGGATGCTGCCATGGAGGGCGCCTATTCAGGGTTGATGGAAAAACTGGACCCCCATTCCTTTTATATTGAAAAGAAAGATCTTTCGGGGATAAACGAAGAGTTTACCGGTAAATTTGAAGGTATCGGAATCGAGTTTGATGTTCTTGACGGATATATAACGGTGATTGCACCGGTGGCCGGTGCGCCGGCGGAAAAAGTCGGAATAGAGGTCGGCGATAAAATTGTAAAAATAGATGGAGAATCCGCTTATAAAATCAAACGTGAAAATGTATCGAAAAAATTACGGGGCCCCAAAGGGACCGCTGTCGAAATCACAATTCGTCGCCGTGGCGTGGAAGATTTTGATGTGACGATTATCCGGGATGAAATTCCATTATACAGTGTTTCCGCGGCCTTTATGGTGGATGACAGCAGCGGATATATTTTTGCTAATCGGTTCAGCGGAACGACTGCCGACGAGGTAAAAAATGCTCTTGAACGTCTAAAATCCGAAGGGATGAAACGCCTGGTTCTGGACCTGAGGAACAACAGCGGCGGCCTGATGGACCAGGCGGTGGAAATTGCGGATATGTTTATTGAAGGACGCCGGATGTTGGTGTATACCAAAGGCCGGATTCGTGGGGCCAATGAGGAATTTTATTCCGGCCGATTTAATGGCTTTGGAGATATTCCGGTGGTTGTATTGCTGAACCGGGGTTCAGCCAGCGCCAGCGAGATTGTGGCAGGGGCGCTTCAGGACCATGACCGCGGGTTGATTATCGGGGAAACCAGTTTTGGAAAGGGACTTGTTCAGAGGCAATATCCGCTTCGGGACGGGTCTGCTATCCGAATGACAGTAGCCCGCTATTATACACCCAGCGGACGCCTGATTCAACGACCCTATGACGGCACGCTGGAAGAGTATTATGAAGATTTTTACGAAGTAAACCGGGATTCACTGCTTGCCGCCGAAGATTCTGCGAAAGTCCGGCCACAATACCAGACATCCGGCGGACGCGTAGTCTATGGCGGCGGTGGAATTACGCCGGATTATTCGGTGAAATTTGAGCGGGATTTATCCGCGGACACCTACAAATTATTGCGGCATCAGTCCCGGGTATTGTTCGAATATACGACCCAGACAGCCGAAGAGTATAAACGGTACAAAAATAAAAAAGACCGGTTTTTTGAAAAACTGGAAATCAGCGATAAAGATTTCGAGAAATTTATTGAAACCGCCCGCGCAAAAGAGATCAAAGTGGATTATGAAAAGATAAAAAAAGATTCCGATTATGTTAAAATGATGCTGAAGGCCGAATTGGCGCGGGAGTTCTGGGGATATGATGAATACTACAAGGTTGTACGCACAAATGACAATCAGGTAAAAGCAGCTATACAATATCTGGGTGAAGCCCGAAACATGTTGACAAAGTCTCAGGAGTAAAACATTCCTCTCGTCGATAATAATGTTGACTTTTTGGAAATATAGATGTAAAATTATCAGCAATTTAACAAGTATTGAGTGAAAAAGAATGGAGGATAATTTCTGATGTTAATTGATCTTTTCAATCAAGGTGGGGTTTTCATGTGGCCTATTCTGGTGCTGTTTGTTTTCGGGCTTATGATCTGCCTGGAAAGAGTATATACACTGTCCAAAGCATCTCTGACCACAAGACGCTTCATTCCCAAATTAAACCTGGCATTAAAAGAAGAGGGCGTAGCAGCCGCATTAAAAGTATGCGAAGAAACACCGGGTCCGATCGCGGAGATTTTTCATGCCGGTTTATCACGTGCCGACAAGGGCGTAGACGCGGTGGAAAAATCCATTGAAGCGGCCGGCTCCGTTGAAATGGCTTTTCTTGAAAAGGGTATGATCTGGCTGTCCACGGTTATTACCGTAGCGCCGATGCTTGGTTTTACCGGGACGGTTTCCGGTATGGTCGGCGCCTTCCAGGATATTGCCGCTGCCAATAATATTTCTCCCGCAATTGTGGCCTCCGGTATTTCCGAAGCCTTGTTAACCACCCTGTTCGGTCTTGTCGTTGCTATAACTATCCAGATATTCTACAATTTGTTTACCTCCCGCGTTGACGGCATAGTTGTGGAAATGGAAGAGAATTCAATCAATTTAATTGATACTCTGACAGGCCAAGAAACCAAGAAAAATTCAGAGCTGTAAATTATGAGCTTATTGAAGAAAAAAGGTGTACGTGAAGCCGAAATTCCGTCGAGTTCCCTGGCTGATATTGCCTTTCTGATTCTCATTTTTTTTATGGTTGCCACGACGATCGATATGGACAAGGGCATCGGTATTGTATTGCCTGCCGAAGGCGGAGAGATTGAAATGTCCAGTAAGAATATCACCAATATTCTTATCGATCCCCGGGGAACTGTTTTAATGGATAATAAGGAGGTCGAAATCAGAGAAATCAAAGGGCTGGTTGAAACTCTCCAGATGCAGAACCCCAAGATGGTCTTTTCCGTAAAAGCTCATGCACGCACAAAGTATAAAGTATATATCGATGTTCTTGATCAGCTAAAACAGGCCAGGACCCGTGTAATTTCGATTGCGGAATAAGGAGCAAGGCATGCAATTCAAGAAAAAAACCAAAATGAAAATCTCGATTCCTACAGCTTCGATGCCGGATATCGTTTTTATGCTGATCTTCTTTTTTATGGTTTCGTCCGTTTTG
>JAUSPJ010000018.1 GCA_030655795.1 Fidelibacterota bacterium
TGGCGATACTGTTATAATTAGTAGTTTGAATATATACTCCTGTCAATTGAAATTTTTCCGGCACTTTCCCCTGCTAATCATCTTTATCTCTATTCTGCATGCCGCCGACACACCTCAAATATTTCACCAGACGCCAGAAAAACTATACTATGATCAATTTGGCTGGATACACTGCGTGGTCGATCCCGGTAGTTACCAATTAATCGACGTTAGCATATTTATCAAAGACGACGTCAAAAATCTGTATACAGAATATCCGATGGTAAATGACAACGGCGTTTACACCTTTCAGCTGATTCCGGAAATGGTTCTAACGGATTCATTTATCTATTTCATTACGGCAGAGTTCAGCGGTTTTTCACTCCTGGCTTTTCCCGAAGAAAACCCAAAAATCAATCCGGTTATTGTCCCCATCATTCAGGAAAAACGGTCGGCAAAAGTTATAGCCGTGCAGGATGTCGCCAAGTTGTTCTGCGATCTTGGGCGTAATATTGGCAATATTCAAAACGTTACAATTTACACCCGGTATGGTCAATCCGGGCGGTTTAACCCTGAACCGATGATTTTTAATAAAGGACGTTTTCAGTATACCGTCCGTGAAACTTCTGATAAGAATTCAAAATTGTACTATTACATCGTAATCCTCTTCGATGATCAAACGACCCTGTCCTGTCCGTCCGATGAATTTGACAGAAATCCCGACTACCGTATCCTGAATGGCAGACGATAACAATTATTTCAATTTCTCTGATAATTATTTGAGATAATTTTATTTAAGCCGTATATTCCGTTAAGGAAAGCAAATATGAAAAGGAAATTAATTTCTGCCCTGTTTTTGATGTTTTTACTGGCGACATCCTTAATCGCCGCCAATGACGGCATCACCCAACAAAAAGAAATATGGGTCCTGGAGCTGGATGGCGTTATTAATCCGGTTGCGGCTTCCTATATCGGTAATAATATCCGCGACGCCGAAAAGGCCAATGCGGAATGCCTGATCCTGAAAATGGATACACCCGGCGGTCTGATGATATCCATGCGTGACATTATCAAAGATATCCTCAATTCAAAAGTCCCGGTTGCCGTCTATATAAGTCCCCGAGGCGCCCAGTCTGCTTCGGCCGGCGTTTTTATTACTGTTTCCGCACATTTTGCCGCAATGGCGCCTGGCACAAATATCGGGGCGGCGCACCCGGTTACCCTGGGCGGCGGCGGTAGTCCTTTCGGTGGCGGTAAACCAGATTCCGCCAGCACCGAAGCCATGATGGAAAAGGTAACCAACGATGCTGTTGCTCAGATCCGCAGTCTTGCCCATGAACGCGGCCGCAACGAAAAATGGGTCGAGGAAGCCGTCCGGAAAAGTGTTTCCATTACCGAGACCGAAGCAGTTGAGATGAATGTGGTTGATCTCGTCGCTAAAGATCTGGATGAATTCATTGAATATCTCGATAAAAAAGTCGCCAAACTCCCATCAGGCAATAAAACTTTATCCACCCATAATGCCAGAATAATTATTCAACCGATGGGCTTCCATCGCAAAATATTAGATGTTATCAGCAACCCGAATATTGCCTATTTATTGATGATCCTGGGCTTTTACGGACTCTTTTTTGAAATCCGCAGCCCAGGCGCTATTTTCCCCGGTGTTCTGGGCGTTATTTTTCTAATTCTGGCATTTTTCGCCTTTCAGGTTCTGCCGATCAATTATGCCGGTCTGGCGCTGATTATCATTGCAATAATTTTATTTATTCTCGAAATCAGCATTACCAGTTACGGACTTCTAACAATTGGAGGATTAATATCAATGATACTCGGATCCATGATGCTGTTTGACGTCAGTGAAGCGCCAAAAGAATTGTATTCTGTTTCACTGTCAGTCATTATTCCCGTTGTCATTTGTACAGTGCTCTTTTTTGTAGTTGCACTGTCCTATGCAGCCAAAGCCCATAAAAACAAGCCGACCACCGGTATGGAAGGTATTGTCGGTGAAATGGGCCGGGCAATCACTGAAATTGGCAATTCCGGAACTGTGGAGGTCCATGGTGAAATCTGGAAAGCCACAGCGCTTGAGCCAATTTCCAAAAATGCTCAAATCACCGTCACTGCTGTTAATCATATGCTATTGACTGTCGAAGAATTTAAATCATAAACAAAAGAAGGAGAATCTTATGCAATTACCATTAATATCAATTATTGTGCTGGCACTCTTCCTCTTATCCAGCATGATTCGGGTACTGAAAGAATATGAACGAGGAGTCATTTTTCGTTTAGGCCGGATCATTGACGCCAAAGGGCCGGGTTTGATCCTGTTGATTCCGGTCATCGATAAGATGGTCAAAGTCAGTCTGCGAACCGTCGTTCACGACGTACCGTCCCAGGACATTATCACCAAAGACAACGTATCGGTCAAAGTCAACGCCGTTGTTTATTTCCGGGTCATGGATCCCACAAAAGCGATCGTGGAAGTCGAGGATTTTTTCGAGGCCACATCTCAACTCGCCCAGACCACCCTGCGCAGTATTCTGGGTGCAGCGGAACTTGATGATCTGCTTTCCAGTCGTGAAAAAATTAATCTCGATTTGCAGGCCATTCTGGACAAACACACCGATCCATGGGGCATTAAAGTCTCCCAGGTCGAAATCAAACACGTCGATCTGCCCACCGAAATGCAGCGCGCCATGGCCAAACAGGCCGAAGCCGAACGTGAACGCCGGGCCAAAATCATCAACGCCGAAGGTGAATTCCAGGCCTCGGCGAAATTGCTGGAGGCCGGCGAAATACTATCCAAACAGCCAATTACCCTGCAGCTGCGTTATTTACAGACCTTGCGCGAGGTCGCTACGGAAAATAATTCTACAATCATTTTTCCGCTGCCTATTGACCTTTTTAAACCGTTTTTGAAACTGGCAGAATTAGCCAAACTCGAGGATAAGACCGAATAGGTCATCCCGCATTTTACAGAATACCCAAACCTCTCCAGCCCCGGAATCTATCCGGGGCTGTTTTTTCTTAACCTTTTTACAAACAATCCTTAAATTCACACCATGGACTTATTCCGACAACGTATCACCGAACTCCGCAAACAAATCAACGAAGCCAACTACAGCTACTACGTTTTAGACAATCCCACGATCAGCGACGCCGAATATGACCGGCTGATGCGGGAACTTCAGAATCTGGAAGAAAGTAACCCGGAGCTGAAAACTTCCGATTCACCCACGCAACGTGTCGGTGCGAACCCATTGACGGAATTTGGGACAATCACTCACCGGGTTCCGCTGCTCAGTCTTGACAATGCCATGAGCAAGGCCGAGCTAACCGAGTTTATCAAGCGGGTTCAAAAAGCTTTACCGGAAAAAAATGTGGAATTTGTGGCAGAACCGAAGATCGATGGGCTGGCGGTGGAGCTGGTTTATGAAAATGGTTTATTCGTAAAAGGTTCGACCCGCGGTGACGGTATTACCGGTGAAGAAATTACCCAAAATCTGAAAACCATCCGCTCGATTCCGCTTAGACTCAACGACGATAAGATTCCGGCCCCCGCACTTCTTGAAGTTCGCGGCGAGGTTTATATGGACCGCCGGGATTTTGAAAAACTGAACGAGCAGCAGTTATCGGCGAGTAAACCCGCTTTCGCCAATCCCCGGAATTCCGCGGCCGGTTCCCTCCGCCAACTGGATTCCCGTATCACGGCCAGGCGCCCACTGAATATCTGGTGTTATTCACTCGGAGCGTGTAAAGGTATCGCATTCGATTCGCACTATGAATTTCTGGAAATCCTTCCGAAATGGGGATTTCGGGTTAATCCGCTGATTCAGCTGTGTAAATCAACCGATGAACTGCTGGAATATTATCGACACATTGAAGAAATACGGGATTCAATATCCTACGATATAGACGGCGTGGTTTTCAAAGTAAATTCCATTATCCAACAGGAAGAGCTGGGCATTAAATCCCGCAGCCCGCGCTGGGCGATTGCCGGAAAATTCAAAGCCCAACAGGAAATTACTCAAATATTGGAAATCGAAGCCAGTGTCGGCCGCACCGGTGCAATTACACCGGTTGCCCACCTTGCACCGGTCAATGTGGGCGGAGTAGTAGTCTCCAACGCTACGCTGCATAACCAGGATGAAATTGACCGGAAAGATATCCGGTTGGGTGACTGGGTTGTCATCCAGCGGGCGGGTGATGTTATTCCACAGGTCGTCAAAGTCATCACCGAGCGACGTGACGGAACTGAACAGAAGTATCAAATTCCCGATGAATGCCCGTTTTGCGGCTGCCATGTGATTCGTCCGGAGGGTGAAGCAAAACACCGTTGTCAGAATATCAATTGCCCGGCCCAACTAAAAGGCAGCATTCAGCATTTCGTCTCCAAGCGGGCCATAAATATTGACGGACTAGGCGATAAACTCATCGAGCAGATGGTGGATTCCGGGTTAATTAAGAACGTTGCTGATCTCTATTTTCTAAAAGCAGAGCAGATTGCCGCTCTTGAACGAATGGCAAAGAAATCCGCACAGAATGTCATCGATGCTATTGAAAACAGTCGTCGCACTACTTTGGCTCGCCTGATACATGCGCTCGGAATCCGCAATGTCGGCGAACATATAGGGAAACTGCTGGAGCGACATTTCGGTAATCTGGACAAATTAATAAGCGCTTCGTTTGATGAATTAAATAACATTGAGGGCGTGGGTCCGATCGTAGCGCAGTCCATCATTGACTTTTTCAACGAACAAAAAAATCGTCAGACAATTGACCGACTGATTGAGGGTGGAGTTGCTATTCAAACAACGAAAGTTGCAGATTTCGGCCAATTACCGTTAGCCGGAAAAACCTTCGTTTTCACCGGCACACTGACAAAATTCACGCGGGATGAAGCCAAAGAGATGGTCGAGAAACTCGGCGGCAAGGCTTCCTCGTCCGTCAGTAAAAATACCGATTATGTTGTCATTGGTGAAAACGCCGGCTCCAAGGCAGACAAGGCGAAGAATTTGGCTGTCGTAATTCTTACCGAGTCTGATTTTCTAAAATTAATTGAATCCTAATATAACTCTCTTAACTTATCCCTAATTATTTTACCAAATTCAATAAAAGAAGGCCTTTGGGCAGGAAATATTTTAGTGAATGTTTGATACCTGAATAGTTACGAATATTTTATGAATACTAAATTCGAATCAACAGCTAGCAGAATTATTACACTTATAATATTTTTCTTCTCCTTTTATATCCTTTTTCAACAGCCGCTTTTTGCATCCTCCTACCCTGACCAGCATTTTATCATCACCGGAGCCGACAGTCTGCTGCGGGATGCTGAAGCGATCTATAATATCATCATCAGTGCCGACGGTAATAGTTTACAACTGCCGGATTCGGTTCTGTCCGGCTATATCATTTTACGTCCGCAACACTCGGACGAACCGTTTAATCGAGGATTACCATCCTGGAATGGTACTGCGCCAGATCAGCAATCGTCCTTCAAAGTACAGATGCGGTTTCGTTACGGTTCCGGGTGGTCAGCCTGGCTGACAGCCGGTTATTGAAAAAACAATATCTGGTCCAGTTACGGCAGCACCAGCTTCAGCGACGGGTATATTGATATCGATTATGTAAAGATGTACAGTTATAAAAGCGACTGGCAGTTTAAAATTATTCTCGAACGTAAAAGCACGGATTATTCTTCTCCGACGATTCGGACGCTGAGTTTTTTTGTGAGTGATACCCGGACGACTGACCAGGTCAACCATACAAACCTGTTAAATGATAATCCGGAAGAGATATTCATTCCCACGACCCACTTATACCAGTACGATCTGGACCCCGATATCGGTGGCAGTATCTGTTCGCCTACTACTGTGTCAATGATTTTAATCAGTTACGGAATCGATGTTGAGCCTGTTCCCTTTGCCAGAGATACCAAAGATCCCTACTGGGGACTTTTCGGCGTGTGGCCGCGAGTCGTTCAGAATGCCTCGGAATATAGAGTCAGGGGTTATGTGAACCGGTACCGTTCCTGGAGTCAGGCCCGGGAAGTCCTGGCCAATGGCGGCCGGATTGCCATATCCGTAGGGCAACCGCTTTACTCCGGGCATCTGATGATGCTGGCCGGTTTTGATGAAAACGGTAATCCTCTCGTTCATGATCCCGCCAAAAGATATGGATACAGATACAAATTCGATAAAGCCGAACTGGATTCATCCTGGTTTGATAAAGGTGGCATCTCGTATACCTTTTATTTAATTGATACCGTCTCAACAGTTATCGAATCCACCCCACTAAATCACAAATCTCTGCCGCAATCATATCGTGTAATCACCAATTATCCTAATCCGTTTAACAATACAACACGCATTTTATTCCGGGTGGAAAAAACCGGGAATATTGACCTGTCTGTTTTCAATATTAATGGTGATAAGCTTATTACATTAACGAATAAAAATTACTCACCGGGAGAATACATCCTTCAATGGGATGGTACGGATAAACATGGTCGTGTATTGGGTTCGGGAATTTATTTCGTTGTACTTAAAACCGAATCCGGCAACAGTTTTTGTTCAACCATGCATTTTGTAAAGTAGCATTTTCAACTCATCGCCTGCCAGTGATGATCTATCTGCTGTTTAACTGTTAAAACGATAGCGCCCCGGTTGTCTGCATAATCGGTTGACCTTTTCAGAACATCATAATCGTGGGCCTACTGCGAACCACGTATTTCGCCGCCAGATCCTGTTTTTTATCCACATTAACTTTCACAGTTGCCAAAAGCACTGCTGTCTCCTGATGGTAAGTCCTAAGATATCTGCATGGTGGAAACCTAACAGACAAGTCGGGACAATTCTATTCTTAGTCTGATTTATACTCCAATTTCAAATTTCAAATTTCAAATTACATCTTTGTTTCAATTCTACTCTTAGTTTGATTTATACTCCAATTTCAAATTTCAAATTTCAAATTTCATCTTCGTTTCAATTCTGTCGAAGACATCTCTTCGAGATACTCTTAGTCTGATTTATACTGGTTTATTGGTTCAATAGTTTATTAGAAATCAGTTTTGCCAAAGGCATCCCGACCTCTTCCCGAAATCACTGCTGTCTCCTGATGGTAAGTCCTAAGATATCTGCATGGTGGAAACCTAACAGACAAGTCGGGACAATATGGTGTACCCCATTGTTTGGACAGTAATTGGTTGAGTTTAAGGTGTGTTTCTTCATTTAATTATTCATAGAAATTGAGCTTGTTAGCATATTTCTCATAGGGCTTCCTTGTGCATAATATACCTCACTAGGAGTCTGATAGTCAAGAGAACTATGGAATCTTTCTTCATTATAGAATCTAAAATATTTATCTAAAGCGATATAGGCTTCCCTTCCATCTTGATAATCGTGAAGGTATACTTCTTCGTATTTGACAGTTCTCCATAAACGCTCAATAAAGATATTGTCAAAGGCCCTACCACGCCCATCCATGCTTATCCTAATATTGTTCTGTTCAAGCAAACCTGTAAATGCACTACTGGTAAATTGACTTCCCTGATCATTGTTGAATATTCCTGGTTTAGTAATTCGTAAAGCTTGATCTAAGGCCTCCAGGCAAAAATGAACATCTAGGGTATTGGATAACTCCCAGGTAAGCACATAGCGGCTAAACCAATCTCCCGATACATCGGGACCATCAGGTACAGAAAACCATGCCGCATTCTGATATACGTAATATCAGCACACCACACTTGATTGGGATATGTAATCGCCAAATCCCTCAACAAGTACGGATAAATCTTATGACTGTCGTCTTTAATACTGGTACGAGGTCTCGGATAGATTGCCATAATTCCCATTTTACGCATCAAACGTTCTACCCGTTTATGATTAACCCAGTAACCCTGCCTTCTTAATGACTCGGTCATTTGCCGGGCCCCATAAAATGGACGTTTTGTATATTGCTGGTCAATTAAATCCATCAGATGCAGATTCAGCTCGCTCTCTGGTTGGGGTCGATAGTAATAACTGGACCGTGATAATTCCAACAACCGACATTGAATGCTTATTGGTAATACAATATTTCCGGAATCTATCATTTGGCGTCCCATCTTAACTGATAAATCCGGTCTTTTTTTTTAACCAGTTCAATTCCACCTGAAGTTGACCAATCTCCTGATACAATTTCTCA
>JAUSPJ010000022.1 GCA_030655795.1 Fidelibacterota bacterium
AAAGCCTATTTTGAAAGTTGCGGGGCTGTAGCTCAGTTGGGAGAGCGTCCCGATGGAATCGGGTAGGTCGTCACTGACGGACAAAAGCCTATTTTGAAAGTTGCGGGGCTGTAGCTCAGTTGGGAGAGCGCTTGAATGGCATTCAAGAGGTCGTCGGTTCGATCCCGTCCAGCTCCACAATCAGTCGGGATCCAGCTCCACATCTACCATTCTCAAATCAAAAAATATTAATTTAAAGTATTTTGGATTAGTTTGACTGAATCTGAGTAATTCTTTTTTCCAGGTCATTCAGCATTGAACGAATTTCGGGACTGTCGGGAATCGATTCATCGAGGTCGATCAAATCATAAGTAATTGGATTTTTCGATGTCTGAATTTCATCCTGCAAAATCTGAATTTGAGTTTCGAGGCTTTTGATTGTGCGGAGAATATTGGGATCTTTTGCATAAAATTCTTCCAGGGGACGATCCTGAGCGGCGTCTTTGAAGGAATTCATCCGTTTCTCTGCATAATTCATCTGGACCATTAAATTTGAAATGTCGGTGAGTTGCTGATCCGGCTCTTTCAAGTCAAATTTGAGGATCCCTGCATATTTCCCGATATTACCGCAACGGGCGACCAGCATTCCCTTCTTATTTTCAAGATTCCGCGAATATCTAAATGTTCCGGATACAAGAATGAAATCAATATCAAGTTGCTGGGTAAAAAACTCCATTTCATCATCCCGCTCCAGATAAGCGAGCAGGATAATATAATCGGCTTGTTTGCGAATTTCCGGCAGATACTTATTGATGCTTTCGGTAATAACACCTATGATTGCGCCTTTAATCGGCGCTTTCAGTAATGATGTCACGCCAATGATTCCGAACTTTTTTCTGGACACTTTTTTAATAATATAGGGCTTGAATAGAGGCTGCTGCGAAACGCTATCTAAAATATTGGCGCTGATAAACGGGAAATCCGCACTGTTTTCCAGTTCACGAACTCGCTTAAAACCTCCCGGAAAATCATGGGACGACACATTATAGGCATCATACCCCAGTTTATTGTAACTCTGGATCATCGTCCGGCCGATTTCTATTTGCTTGTTCACCTCTCTCGGAGAAGGAAACAAAGACTTGAAAAAAAGATCACCGGCATCCAGGATCAGGTTATTATCATGGGTCCTGATATACTGCTCAAAAACTGTTGCTTTCCTGGCCAGACCGCCAAGTTTGCGGGTCTTTCACCCACAGGGTTCGGTTTCACCCTGAACTGTTGCAGAAAACAGAATTGAAAATTCCTCTGCGACAGTTGGAGCAGTCAATAAAATCAACAGTAACAGGTTCAGAATTGCGAAATGATTCTTTGTGTTCATCTTCATTCGTGAAAAGTACGGATTATTTTTATAATTTTCGATAAGAAATTATTGTTTTATTTCCTCGAAACCTGGCTAAATCTTGATTCCCGGTACAAAACATCGCAATCCGGAGTGTCTCGGAATAAACATTGATCAAATCACAAACTTCAGCGACGCCACCTCTGTTACGGGCTTGTAAAAAGGGTTTCGCGGCTCCGGCCAGTTCCGCACCCAGGGCGATCGCTTTGGCGAATTTTAACCCGGTATCAATTCCGCCGGAAGCGATAATCTTCATCTGTTTAGCTTTGACGGCATTCTGGACTGCTTCCACCGTCGGAATCCCCCACTCAAAAAACTGAGCTGCGATATCCTTTTTATCCTGTGCTTCGATGCGGTGATGCTCTATTCGCGACCAGGAAGTTCCCCCTGATCCGGCAACGTCAATCCATTGAATTCCCATCTTCTGCAGCCGCTTGATAACATCCAATGATAAACCAAATCCAACCTCTTTGACAATTACGGGATAAGGCAGCGTTTCCCTCAGGATTTCAATGGCCCGGCTTACCCCCTTGAAATGGGGTTCCCCCTCAGGTTGTAACGCCTCCTGCAAGGGATTGAGATGAATGGAAATTGCATCGACTTTGATCTGTTTCAGTACTTTTATTAACTGTTTGGATTTATACTCTTTAACTAGTTGAGAAGCGCCGATATTGGCAATAATTGGAATATTGGGAGCCTCTTCACGGGCAATTTGATAACTGCCGATACATTCCGGATTCTCAAGCGCCGGCCGAATGCTGCCTAATGTCAACGCAATCCCGGATTGACTGGCCGCTCGCGCCAAATCCCGGTTCAGTTGCTTGCTTTCCTCCTCACCACCGCTGATCGATGAAATCATCAGCGGAGACTGTAATTCATACCCCAGAAACGTCGTTTTTATGCTGACGTCTTCCAAATTGATTTCAGGCAATGCATTGTGCACAAATTGATAATCTTCAAAACCGGTCGTTAATTCATGAAAATGAACCGGTTGATCGTTAGCGATTTGAAGATGTTCCTTTTTTCGTGTGAGAATTTTCTTTGTCACAGTTTTTCTTCCCGGAATACTGCGAGCGGTCCCCACGCCTGCAGGGTGGGCATCACTTCCAGCTGATTAATATTAACATGCTCGGGACTATTTGCCAACCACCAGATGATATCCGCAATATCTTCCGCCGATAGCGCTTTTGTATGCTGGTAAACTTTTTGCGCTTTTTCCTCATCACCATGATATCTGACAATAGAAAATTCGGTTTCAGCGATTCCGGGTTCAAGATTCGTCACTCGGATATTCTTTCCCAGTAAATCCGCCCGGAGATTACGGGAAAATTGCTGGACAAAGGCTTTGGTCGCACCATAAACATTTCCGCCGGGATAGGGCCAGTTTCCGGCGATTGATCCGATATTGATAATTAATCCACTATTCCGCTCGACCATCTTCGGCAGGATCGCCCGCGTACAATACACCAAACCTTTGATATTGGTATCGATCATCGTTTCCCAGTCATCAAGATCGGCTTCGTGAGCCGGTAACAAACCGAGCGCCAGTCCGGCATTATTGACGATTACATCAATTGCTGCAAATTCAAGCGGCAATGCTTGGAATTTTTCAAAAACATCACCACGATTGCGCACATCCAGGGAAATTGTCAGAACCTGTGT
>JAUSPJ010000025.1 GCA_030655795.1 Fidelibacterota bacterium
GGAGTATTTTTGTACCTCCGTTAAAAGCTGAACATGGCTTGCTCACCGCCCAGACTCAGTTGGTTTTTGGATTTACCATCGCCACATTTGCCCTTGTCATGATTCTGGCGGGTAAAACAGCAAAAAAACAGGGACCCCGGATAAGCGCCATTATCGGGGCCGTGCTGTTTACTCTGGGGTATTTACTGGCTTCCTTTTCCGGCGGTAAAGTCAGCCTGTTGCTTGTCGGCGTCGGGATTTTATCAGGCGCCGGGATCACCTTTGGCTATGTGACCTCGCTGACAACACCGATCAAGTGGTTTCCCGATTACAAAGGGCTGATAACCGGTATTTCGGTCGCCGGATTTGGCGGCGGGGCAATTCTGCTCTCCTGGATTGTAAAAGCTATGCTGGAAAATGGTAAGCCGGTCTTGCAGATTTTCCGGATTGTTGGCATCAGTTATGGAATTGTCGTTTTTCTCAGCGCTCTGTTGTTCTCGGTTCCCGAAAAAACTCAGACAGTATCTGCCGGAGCTTCGCAATCAGTTGTCAAACTCTTGCGGGATTCTAAAATATGGGCGCTGTTCCTTGCGATGTTTTCCGGTACATTCGCCGGTTTGCTGGTCATCGGAAATCTAAAACCCATCGGACTGAATTTTGGCGTCTCTGAAACCTATGCAACCACTGCTATCAGCTTCATCGAAGATTCCCTTTGGGACTGGCTATTGGAAATATGGCGGGTTTTATGGGGGTTCGTTTCGGATAAGCTGGGCGGGCGCCGGTCTGTTCTGCTGGCGCTGATTTTACTGACCTTATTTACATTGCTCATCATTCCCGGTTCTCAGTCAGATTTGACATTTTTGTTCATTCCGTTTTTAGTGGGCTTAGGTTTCGGCGCCAATTTTGTCCTCTTTGCCACCGAAGTATCACAGCTCTACGGCGTGGATAAACTGGGTACCATTTATCCTTATGTATTTCTCAGCTACGGTTTTGCAGGAATCATCGGACCTTCCATGGGCGGCTGGCTGTTTGACATAACACAGTCTTACACCACACCAATAATCCTCTCGGCAATTATCTGCGCCGGCGGAGCTCTGCTGTTTCATTTCATGGTACCGCATAAAGAAGTAAAATAGTTTACACTGTCCCGGAAACCGACCTAATACGAGAAGATAAATGAAAAGATTATTTGCATTTTTCATATTAATATTCACAGCTCTGCTTTGGGCCGAATCAGCCGATTCGGAATACATGGTTCAATTTTCAGGTTTCATTAAAACCGATATTATACTGGACAGCCGTCAGACGGTAAGTGCCCGGGAAGGTCACTTTTTACTGTATCCGGCCGGAGAATTACCGGATACAAATGGACTTGATATTAATACCGGTTCCAACTTAAATATACTGGCCATTCAAACCCGGCTGAAGGTAACTATTACCGGGCCGGATGCTTTCGGTGCGAAAATGGGTGGTTTAATCGAGGCCGAATTTTTCGGTCAATCTAACAGTGATGTCAACGGCCTGCGCCTCCGGCATGCGTTTCTGAAACTCAATTGGGTTTCCACTGAGCTACTGGTTGGACAATTTTGGCACCCGATGTTTGTGACTGATGTTTTTCCCGGCACGGTGTCATTTAACACAGGGGCGATCTTTCAGCCTTTTTCCCGGAATCCACAGATTCGTTTAGCCCAGACGACGGGGAATTTAAAATTGATTGTTGCAGCCCTGTCTCAGCGTGATTTTACCAGTACCGGGCCCGAAGGGGCCAGTTCGGTCTATTTAAGAAATGCGGCGATTCCCAATTTGCACGGACAGCTCCAGTTGAAGAGCAAGAAAAGAGTTTTTGGGATTAGCGGCGATTGGAAACGGCTCCGACCAATGCTGTCGTTTAATAATTACGAAACACGGAAATATGTAAACAGCAGCTCGGTAATGGGATACGCCCGATTGAATCTGTCAGCATTCACCTTGAAAATGGAAGGTGTACTGGGACAGAACATGACTGATCACCTGATGTTAGGCGGGTATGGGATTCAATCTCAGGATTCATCCACAGGAGAGATGAGTTACATTCCGACATCAGTGATGTCTGTTTGGACAGATATCGCCTGTGGCAATAAACTGGCGGGAGGCTGCTTTATCGGTTATACTAAAAACCTGGGCGCTAATGATGACAAAAATGGCGAATTTTATGGTCGGGGAAGCAACATTGATATGATCTTCCGAATATCTCCACGCGTAATGTGGAATTCGGGAAACACCCGTCTGTCGACAGAGCTGGAATACACAGCAGCAGCTTACGGAACGCCGGATAATCAGGGTAAAGTGACAGATACGAGTTTAATCGCGAATACCCGATTGCTTGTTGCGATATACTATTTCTTTTAAAAATATCGTGTGTAACTCCGAGGAGTCCTCCGATAAATCGGAGTCCCCTGTGACCTGGTGGGAAAGTCGGGCGGAAAATTGACGTGATTGTTGAAGAGCAGAAAGAAAATGGATTCCCTGGCAGGACCGTCTGGGACGCTCCGGAAATTGATGGCTTTGTAAGAGTCCATAGTGAAGAAGCGTTTGAAATTGGCAAGTTTTACAAGGTGAAAATTGATAGTGTTGAAGGGATAGATTTAGTTGGCAAACTCTAAACCTGTCTGGTTTACGGGATTGATCTCATCTGAGGGAAAAGAATCTAATAAACCTGACAGGTTTAATCGAAAGAATTCCCCGATGCTTGCGTCGGGGTAGTTCATTAATAGATAAATAGATAGATATCAACAGAAGTTGTTGAAGTTTTAGCTTTTTATTATTATTTTTCAGGGACTAATAACCGAATGAAAAATGGGGATGGCAAATGAAAACATTAATCGTGTACGCCAGTAAGCACGGCTGTGCGAAAAGCGCCGCCGAGAAACTGGCCCAGGCATTTGGAACCGATACAGAGCTAAGCGATGTCCGGAATATAACCCGGATTGACCTGGAGAATTTTGACCGAATAATCATTGGCGGTTCAATTCATGCCGGGCGAATCCAGGGGCAAATCAAAACCTTTACTCAGCGGAACCTCAATCTGCTGCTTCAAAAGCAGCTGGGGCTCTATATTTGTCATATGGAAGAGGGCGACGGGGCGATGAAAGAGCTGGCGGATAATTTTCCCGGGCAGTTGCTTGAACATGCGACGGCAAAGGGACTTTTTGGCGGTGAATTCGACTTCGATAAAATGAATTTTATTGAAAAGTTCATGATAAAGAAGGTCGCTCATGTGACTGAAAGTTTGTCGAAAATAAATGAAGATAACATTCACGAATTTATCAAGACCATGAAAGATTAAGAAAATAGTAATGCAAGGGTTTAAATGGATTCCGATTCTGGTTGCTGTCAGTTTATCACTGATGAATTGTCAGGCATTGAGAGAATATAAAGAGCGGATTGCGGCGATTGAAATCGACAATATTGATTTGCAGACGGTGGCCGATGGCGAGTATACCGGAGAATATGATGCGATTATTATTAAAGCAGCTGTAAAAGTTGTGGTGAAAAACCACAAAATTGAAACAATTAAATTACTGCGGCATGAAAACGGCCGAGGCGGTGATGCAGAGGTAATCCCGGCAATGTGATCAATGCCCAGAGCCTGCAGGTGGACACCATCAGCGGCGCCACCGCCAGCAGCAAGGTCATTCTCGAGGCCATTGAACTGGCATTGAAAAATGGTATTTCAGGATAATTTTTGACTTAACAGAATAGATCATAAATAAACGTTCTACTGGATTACGGTGGAACGATTGTTATATTTATTCCATTAAGCCTAAATATTTAAAAATAGATCAAACAGGAATCGTGATCCAGCGCAAGTAAGGATTATTTTAGGGATTGATGAATGGCAGCGATACCAAACAGCAATTTTTTAAAAGTGACTGTTTTAAAACCGGAGGTCTTTAAAATCGATGCCAGTTCTTCAGTGGAATAAAAACGTGGAATTGTTTGGGACAGGTATGTATAACCGGCACTGGACCCGGAAATCAAACTGCCAATTGGTTTTACAAAGATTTTAACAAACAGGTGAAACAGTCTCCGAATAATGACAGATTGGGGCTGACCGGTTTCCAGGTTGATGAATTGTCCACCGGGTTTCAGAATGCGGTGAAATTCACGAAAGCTGGTTTCCAGAGCGTCCCGATTGGCGCTGATATTGCGGGTGGCAAAGGAGATCGTGATCAGGTCGAATGTGTCATCGGGAAAGGGTAACTGTTTGATATCAGAGAGGGCGAATTGGATTCGATCACCATTCGGTTTTTTGGTTGCTTCAGTCAGCATGGGTAGAGAAAAATCGGTCGCATAGACTTTCGTATTAGTGTTTGCATGGTTTGCTAAGTAGTTTGCCGTTTCGCCGGTGCCGGAACAGACGTCGAGCCAGTGTGTCCCTCCCTGACGAACCGCGATTTTAACGGCTTTTTTTCGCCATAAAATATCGAATCCGAATGTAAGAATGTGGTTGACCAATTCGTAGGTTTTAGGGACTTCAGAGAATATTTTCCGGATGCCATTATTCATAATTAGACCTTTGATCTTAGATGTGAGTACTGAGATAATGCTAATTTTAGTTTTCAACATATGGTTTCAACCGCTCGAAAATAAAATGACGCCAGACGGATTCCACAATCTATCCGGTATTATTGTTCATTTCACCGGATGCCTGGATGGAACCGGTCATTTGAGGATGAGGAGGTCTACGCCGCTCATATTATTTTAGAATAAGGGAATTTGAACCCTGAATATTGTCATAGGTTTTTCAGAATGAATTGTATAATTGTCTAAAATTCCCGGAATTATGAATGAATAGCCTTTTTTTATTATTTCAGATTGTTTCACTGAATTCCATTTAAGTGTTCCCGCGCCTTTTGTAACGAGGATGATCTCAATCTGTTTACCGGTTTGATATGTTTGTGAACCTTTGGCCAATTCTGAACGGCTGATTTTAAATTCGGGAGTAAACACCGGGTACTCATATCCATTATCTGTCTGAACAGGCGAAATAATCTGAATAGGATTGGGCGTATAATCAAGGATTGTCATCAGAGTGTGGGTGTCCTGGAACTTTTTGGTCAAACCGGCCCGGACGACATTATCGGAATTGGCCATACATTCGATAATGTTGCCCTTTATATATGCGTGGGGAATACCGGGCGAAATAGCGATTGCTTCCCCGGCTTTCAGAGTAATCATCCGTAATAAGAAAAGTGAAAAAAGGCCAACATCAGAACTCCCGTATTTTTCCAGTGCATCCAAAAACAGGTTCTCCCGGCGGGAACGGCGCAGCTGCTTTGATCTGAGACGTCTTGCCAGGGCATTTACACTTCGTTGGTAGAGCCCGGGTTTGGTCTGGGTCAGATGAATGAACGTCTGGTACATTTGGCGCAACTGTTCGGATTGTTGCTTTCGGGACAGTTTGCGAAGTGGAAACAGATCGGATAGAGCATCCCGTCCTAAAAAACCGGCAATTTCCGGATAATGCAGAACGGTCTTGTGACATTGGTAATAAGTGGCAAATCCCGCCAGCGCCGTCAGTGAGTCGAGGGCAATGGCAATTTCCGGTTTGTGGTTTGTGTCCGGATAATGCCGGGGTTCGGTCTTGTGCAGCAACTCCGCCTGTCCTTTGGTCGGGTGGGTCTGAATGGATAAGACTTCCGCTGCTGATAAGACTTTGAATAAAAACGGCAGACTGTTGTTGAATCGGCCTGCCACATATTTTCCCAGGATTAAATCCGGAAACCGGTGGATCAGATCGTTTAACGGCACCAGATCATCTTCGATTTTGATTTTGGAGGGTGCGCTGGGATGAGCGCCAATCCATAACTCCGCATAGTTGGTGTTTTTTTCTCCGTCAATGCCTAAGAGCTGCGGAATAAATGCATCAGGAGGAGTTGGACCCCACTTGTAATGCTGAATCGTGTTATGTAAACGAAATGGTTTTTTCAGGATATCATGCATCGAGATGATCCTCACAGGTAAATAACGTCAAATCTAAAAAAGCGATTAATGGTAACTTGATTGCCTGAATATACGCATTTATTTTAAAAAATTCTCCAGGATTAATAATAGAGAAAAGGGGTTGTTTTATTAAACAACCCCGGAGGATTTATGTGGGTGTGTGGGGGTGCCATTCAATGAACAGATTTTTTGACAGTATAAAATAAAAATAGTTGTCACGATCTGTTAAGGATTATGGCATTTGAACCGAAAACCTGTTATTTTACTGCAGTAAAAAAGGGGAATGTGGGTAGTGGTTCGCGGGAAAAAGGAAATAATTCTGTTTCTGTTAATCTTTCTAAGCCTGTTTTTTTTCATTTTTCTGATGTGCAACCGGCATACCGAAAAGCATTATACCGTCCTTCGGGATGCGATCATTCGAGGGGACTCGATGCGGAAAGAAATTGCGCTGGTGTTTACCGGTGGTGATTTCAGTGATGGCGGCCGGCACATTCAATGTGTATTGGATCAGGAGCGTGTATCCGCCGGGTTTTTCTTTACCGGAGATTTCTATCGGAATGAAGCAAATCAGGCATTAATTGAACAGTTGGTCCGGGACGGTCATTACCTGGGGCCGCACTCCGACCGGCATTTGCTCTATTGCAGCTGGGAAAATCGAGACTCTCTGCTGGTGACGAAAGACGAGTTTAGGCAGGATATGCTGGCGAATTATGCTGAGATGGAACGGTTTGGAATTACGAAGAATAACACACCATTTTTCATCCCGCCTTATGAATGGCACAATGAAACAATTGTTCAGTGGGCGGAAGAGCTGAACCTGGTTTTGTTCAATATGAGTCCCGGCACACTATCTCATGCCGATTACACAACACCGGATATGCCAAATTATCGCGATTCCAAAAGGATTTATTGGAGCATTCTTGATTATGAAAAAGAACATAAAAACGGACTGAACGGCTTTATCCTGCTGATCCATATTGGTAGTCATCCGGATCGAACCGATAAATTTTACAAATTACTAGCACCTTTGATTGGTGAATTGAAAACCAGAGACTATCAGTTCAAACGAATTGACCGGTTAATTGGGAAACGGAAGTAAGTATGCCGAAATCAAACAGACTTATTTTAAAAGATTGTCAATTATATAATCAGCGATCCGGTCCACTTACCGATATCCTTATTGAAAACGGCCACATTATATCTATTGGAACATTTACTGCGGAGACTTCTGCGGAAGTTATTGATGCCAATGGGAAAATCGTGGCACCGGGTTTTATTGATGTGCATATCCAGGGCGCCGGCGGCTGTGATGTTCTCGATGCATCGGTGGATTCGCTGAAAACAATGTCGCAAACCTTGGCGCGGTTTGGAGTAACCGATTTTCTGGCGACGACTGTCATGAATCCGGATCAGGATAACGGGCATCTTAAAAGTCTGGCAAAGCACTGGAAGGACGATTTGGGAGGCGCCCGGATTCTGGGATTGCATCTGGAAGGACCGTTTATTAATCCTGAAAAAAGGGGCGGTATTACCCGATCGGCAATTTACCCGGCATCCGATGACCGGTTGGAGGAGATTTTTGATATTACCGGTGATAGTTTGAAAATGATGACCATTGCTCCGGAACTGGAAGGTAATCAAATTGTCATTGATCAACTAATTCAGCGCGGAGGCATCCCATCCTTTGGACATTCCAGGGCAAACTATCAGCAGACAAAAGAGGCCTTTGCCAATGGAATCGGACACGTGACTCATATATTCAATGCCATGCTGCCGCTGCATCACCGGGAACCGGGACCGCTGCTCGCGATTCTGGAATCAGAAACGGTTTCGGTTCAGATAATCAGCGACGGCGTTCATCTTCACCCGGGAATTGTTCGTTATTTGTATAATTCAATCTGCATTGACCGCTGTGTTTGCATCACCGATGGCATTCAGGCAATTGGATTACCGGAAGGAAAATATGTGTATAATGGCCGTGATTATTTTTCAAAGGATGGGGCCGCCCGGTATGAAGATGGTACACTGATCGGTACGGCTCTGGCGGTAAATGAAATCGGCGCCCGCTTTCAGAAATTTACATCCTGCAACTTGGAAGATGCCGTTAACAGTATCAGTCTTAATCCGGCCCGGCTCTTAGGATTAGATGACCGCAAAGGCAGCATTGAAGCCGGAAAAGATGCCGATCTGGTGGTGATGACCCCGGATTTCAAGGTTGAGTTGACATTGGTCGGCGGAAGTGTTGTCTATAAAACGAAGAGGCCGGATTGTAGAATCCGGCCCCCTTCTTAAATTTTGAAAAAATTTAAACGCCTGCGATTCGTTTCTTATACATATCCAGCGCTTCGGTCAACCGTTCACGGGCGGTCGTGTCACCGGGCACATTGTGAGACGGATGAATATAGAGTTTCTCGCCGCGTTCGACCAGAATTTCAGCAACTGTGGTAATTGTCATCCAGACCGTGGTAATAAGGGCCATTGTGGAAACGGGGCCGATTTTATCGCGGTGATTTTTCAGATCCACCGATGCGTCCTGCAGGGGAGCGCAGCTGTCCACAACCAGGTCGGCAATATCGAAGATAGTTTTGCCGCAGGAATGCCGGGTTTTCTTACCATCGGCGGCGGCCGCAGAACCGTAGGCAATCACTTTCATGCCCCGCTTCTTGGATTCCAGGGCGACATCGATGTTGACATTATTGATACCGGAATGGGAAAAGATCCACATCGTATCCCGGGGATCAAAAGTATAGCCTTTCATAATTTCCTGACCGTAGCCCTCTACCCGTTCCAGAAATACAAATTCATGCACATTCATGCCGCCGACAATATTGGTAAAAAAAGTCAGTGGCAGTTCTATCATGGGGTGAAAACCGACGAATCCGCCAATCCGCGGATACATTTCTTCAATGGGTATGGTTGCATGTCCACATCCAAAGGTATGGACCCACCGGCCGGCGGCGATTGAATCAGCCATGACTTCGGCAGCTTTACGGATATTTTCCATTTGACTAGCTTCGATCGTATTCATTACTTTTCGGGTGTTGTTTAACCATTCTTTTGCCAGTGACATTGTAACTCCTAAGTTAAATTTTTACGGTTTCTTTAATTTGTCTGAGAACAATAGCTAAAAGGACAAACATTGCCATTACACTGATTAATATAACCGTCAGGTAATGGTGTATTCCAAAATTATGGGCAATAATCCCTACCAGATAATTAATTAACGTATTACCCAGCAGGGCAATTACAAAAACAATGCTGAACGCCGTTCCGGAAAAATCGGGATAAAGATCGCTGACATATCCCAACATAACCGGGAATCCTGCGGCAAATCCGATGCCCATGAAAATCAGGCCAATAACGCTTGGAATATAGGTGGAACTGAGCATCATCAGAACCGATCCTGTCGCGATGAAGCACAGGCATCCGAGCAGAACGAGATAAGGGCGAATTCGTTTGAGTAGATCACCCAGAACTAAGCGGGTTAATGACAGAGCGATTACCAGGCTGGAAAGTGCAAAGAGCGCGTTTTTTGGATCGGCATGAATACTTTTTTGCAGATATGTTGTCGTCCAATTATTGACAATGCCTTCAATTCCGCTTTCAAAGAAGAGTACAAAACCAATCAGTATCAGTGTTTTTTCTTTCAGCAGGCCGATACTTTCTTTAAGAGGGAAACCCTGTTTGTGTTTTGGCTCGGGGAATTTGATCGCGGTGAAGTAAATCGCCGGCAACAGAACAAGCCCGCCGATGACCTTGACCACACTGGTGTAACTGAAATATTTGGACATGAGTCCTAAAATCATCGGCATGCCGAGTGCACCAATACCGTAGAAAACACCCAGCAGACTTAGCCGGGCGCCCTTATTTTCGGCGCTGATATCCGCCACCAGGGCGTTGGTACTGCCGTTGATGGCGCCACCACCGAAACCGATCAGAAAAAAAGACATTTGGATAAAAAAGAAATTTGAAGCGAACGCGATTCCTTCAATTGCGATCAGGATTAATAGTGCACAGCTGATCAAAACAATCTTATATCCGTAGCGATCGACAATCGGTCCAAAAACCAATGAGCCGATCAGAATACTGAAGGGCAAGAGCGCTGCCAGGGATGCGATTGTAAGTTCATCCAGAGCGAGTTTGGCTGCCAGAAACGTGTTTATCGTCCCCAGTGAAATCATAACGATACCAAACAGCAGCATACCGATGCAGGCGGCCCAAAATACACGTTGTTTATTGTACATACTCACTCCTCTGATAACACAGATAGGGCAATTTTTGCAGCGCCGTAGAGCCCTGCTTCGCCACCGATTTTAGAACCTTCGATTCGAACCTGGTTAAAGGCGATTGGTTGTGCCCATCGCTGGGCTTCCTTTATAATCAAGGGGATAAACTGAATAGCCGGTCCGAATACTCCTCCCCCAAAAACAATGATTTCGGGATTAAACAGACTAATGAAATTTGCGGTAACCATTCCCCAGAATTTGATTGCCTGATTGATGACTTTCTGGGCTAATGCGTCACCTGCAGTAAAGGCTTCGAATACGTCATAGGACGAAATATGTTCCGGCAGGGGATTCCGTAAAAGACCATAATAATCCTGATCCTCATTGACCATATCCCGGGCTACTCGGGCCAATCCATCTCCGGACGCGTGATACTCAAAACAGCCAAAGCGAGTATATTCTGATCGAAACGTTGGCGTAAGCGACATCCAGCCGGTGGCGCCTGCAATATCGCCATGGCCTCGCAGAATTTTTCCATCCACCATAATGCCCGCTCCAATTCCGGTGCCCACAGCGATAAAAATAGCGTTCCGACAGCCGCGGGCGGCACCTAACCAAGTTTCTCCAAGGATATAAGCGGCGCGGTCACTGTCAATCTTTACCGGGATTTCCGGGATAGTGTTCTGTAATTCCTGTTGGAGCGGATAATCCTTCCATCCGGGGATATTCGGCGCCCAGACATGACCGGTTTGGGAGTAATAGATACCCGGCACCGAAACTCCGATAGCGGAGATAGAGAACGCTTTGGATTTTGCGTATCTCAGCAAATTTTCCAATTGGTTAATTATCAGTTGACAAACCTCATTTCCGCCACAGCCGTCCATATGACCGGTCACCTGGTGAATGATGGTTCCCTTTTCACTGAATAATGCGGCGGCGGATTTTGTCCCGCCAAGATCGATACCAATGACTGTCATTAATAAACCCTCCGACCTGAATTGTAAAATAGTAAAACGAATTGTACTCTGCAAAAAATAGTAAGAATATCATTCGATTACAATAGTTATGATTCCTAACTGACGACCAAAAAACGATTGGTTTCGAGCATGTAGATATTTAAATTGGTGGTCATAATAACCAAATCTATTGCTTAATAACATCATGAGGAACAAATGAATTATCGAGGCGCTTACCGGTTTTATAAAGCATCTGCTTTATGCATTTTTATTGCCATGTTTTTAATGGTCAATGCTGTCGCCAAAGAGTCAGCCGTAATTCGGATTAATCAGATTGGCTATCTGCCTCAGGAACCTAAAATTGCCGTGGTCTTATCAATGAAACAGTTAGAAGGTAAAACATTTGAATTAATCGAAGCTGAGTCAGGTGCTGTGGTTTTTTCTTCAGAATTTAAAACTACCGATGGTGAGTGGGGTGAATTCGATTATTGCTATCGTATCGATTTTTCCGAATTAGATAAGTCCGGCACATATCAGATAATAATTAAAAAACCCAAAACACTATCCCGGGAGTTTAAAATTTCCGATGATGTCTATAACGGATATGCGGAGAATATTCTTGAATATATCCGTCAACAACGCTGCGGGTATAATCCGTTTACCGATGAAGTGTGTCATAAAAAAGACGGTCGGAGCATGTATGGACCCATGCCGGACAGCGCTTATATCGATGTGAGCGGCGGATGGCACGACGCCGGTGATCATCTGCGTTATATGCTGACATCGGGAAACACCATTTGCCGAATGTTGTTTGCTTTCCTGGAAAACAAAGCCATCTTTGTCGATAATTTTAACGATCTTGGTCAACCCGGAGCCAATGGAATTGCCGATGTGCTGGATGAGATAAAATGGGGACTTGAATGGATGCTGAAAATGCATCCGGCGCCGGATCAGCTCTTTCATCAGGTGGCTGACGACCGGGATCATGTGGGCTTTAAACTGCCGCATCTGGATACCGCCGATTACGGTTGGGGGTCGGGCAGTTACCGGGTCGTCTATTATGCCAACGGAAAACCACAGGGGCTGTTTATGTACCAGAATACATCAACCGGAATTGCCAATCTTACAGGACGCTATGCGGCTGCGATGGCCATGGCTTACCGCGTCTGGAAAGACGATCTGGGTGATGAAAATTTTGCCGACCGCTGCCTGAAAGCCGGGCAGGAAGTGTACGAAATGGGACTCAAGCAACCGGGCTGCCAGGAGGGAACTCCCTGCCGGTCACCCTATCGCTACTCTGAGAATACCTGGGCAGACGATATGGAATGGGGCGCCGCGGAACTGTATAAAGTGACACGGAATTCGAAGTATCTGCAGGACGCCAAAGATTTTGCCAAATTGATTAATACCTCTTCCTGGATGGGCCGGGATACGGCCAGTCATTATGAATGCTACCCTTTTATGAATATGGGACATTATGCGCTGTTTGAAGTAGCAGATAAAGCCTTTCAGGACACTTTAATCGGCTATTATAAAGCCCAGATTGAGGGGGTAAAAGTCAGGGCCGAGCAGAATCTGTTTAATATTGGTATTCACTTTATCTGGTGTTCCAATAATCTGGCCGCGGCCTTCGTGACCCAGTGCCTTCTATATGAGAAAATGACTGGTGACGTTCAGTACCGGGAATTGATGGCTGCGCATAGGGACTGGCTGCTGGGCTGCAATCCCTGGGGCGTCAGCCAGTTTGTTGGTATTCCCGGGAATGGCGTTACGCCGCTGCATCCACATACGCCAATGATCCCGCATCTGAACCGTTTACCAATCGGTGGCCTGAATGACGGGCCGGTTTACGCCTCAATTTACAACAGCCTCAAAGGAATTCGACTTTAT
>JAUSPJ010000027.1 GCA_030655795.1 Fidelibacterota bacterium
TCATGGTAGCCGTTCCAGCCCGGTGCATTATAATTACCCAGCACCGCAGCAGATACTTTGATCGAGGGTTTGATTGAAGTAATGGCGTTGTACGCTTCGGCGATAAATTCCGTCACCTGTTCGCGCTGCCAGTCTTGCCAATCAAGTTGAAGCGGATTTCCTTTTCTTGAATTAAAGCGTGATACACTGACGGCATCATGGGAGTAACCGTTTGCGGTTGAGCCTTCCGGATAGCGAATATAATCAAAATGAATTCCGTCAACATCGTATTTTGAACAGATTTCCATAACAACATTTTTAATATGTCTGCGGGCTTCGGGGTTTCCCGGGGAAAAAGAAACATAGTGGTCGGATTTTGGCATTTGAACACCGTTGCTGTCGCATATTACCCAATCCGGATGGGCGGCAAAGGGCTGGAGAGGCGTCGTCGGAATTGGGTCATTGGTGCCTCGCCAGCAGGGAAATGTATTGACCCAGGCATGCAATTCCAGATTCAGCTCGTGTGCTGCCAGGACTGCATATTCCAACGGATCCCAACCGGGGGCTTTTCCTAAGGTTCCGGTAAGTAAATGACTCCAGGGCTCATAACTTGATTGAAAAAAAACATCTCCGTTGCCTCTGACCTGGAAAAATATCGTATTGCAATTGGCATTTTTGACAGTTTTAAAGGATTTCCTGATATATCCCTGGATAAGCTCCTTTTGGGTTGTACCCAGGTTCTGAGTATAATCAAAACGGCTCATCCAGACTCCGCGCAGTTCTCGGGAAGGTGGACTGATTTCTGCTTGCTCAAGTGATATTTCAGATGGTTTTTCAAAAATAGCTAAAATGATCAGAACAGAAATGATGATACCAAGTGACAATAAAAGGAATTTAAATAACTCTTTGGTGCTTTCTTTCATGAATCCCTCAAATAATAACCGTTTTCATAAGTTTACAAGATTAAATTTAGTCAAACGGAGGCAAATTCCAATGGTTAGTTATGGTATCTTATAAATATTTAAGATTTTGGTATGAGAGTATCTTATATCTTGGTTACGCTTGCTTCACATATTGCGATTAGTTAAGTTTACCTGAAATTTGATATAGTGGAGAAAATCAACAGATGAAACCGATCCAAAAATTCATTGTGTCACCGGTGTTACCGGAGCGTTTGAAACGTCTACACGATCTGGCGCATAATCTCTGGTGGAGTTGGGACTTTGAAACCCGTGAATTATTCCGACGTTTAGACCCTGATCTATGGGAAAATGTCCGCCACAATCCGGTCCAGATGCTGAGTCAAATTGATCAGGAAATTCTTGAGGAACGTGCCAGTGATGAAAGTTATCTATTTCAGGTCAACCGGGTTATTGAACGATTTAATCATACATTAAAAAAAACACCCTGGTTCGGTCAGTCTAATAAAGAAGAGACAGAACTGAGCATAGCCTATTTTTCGATGGAATACGGGATAACAGAGAGCCTGGCAGTGTATTCCGGCGGTTTGGGCATTTTGTCCGGTGATCATGTAAAATCAGCTTCGGATCTCGGGATACCGCTCTGTGGTGTTGGACTATCTTACCAGAACGGTTATTTCCAGCAAAGAATAAATATCGATGACTGGCAGGAAGAAGAAGTAGCTGCCAACGATTTTTATAATATGCCTCTCGATCTTGTCAAGGACCAGGAAGGCAACCGACTACTGATTAAGGTTCCTTATCCAGGACGATACGTTTATGCCCAGATATGGAGAGCCATGGTTGGCAGAACTCCGTTGTACCTGCTTGACTCAAATATTGATGAAAATGCCGATGCAGATAAAAAAATAACCGCCGAATTGTACGGTGGAGATGGGGAAATGCGCATTCAGCAGGAAATCCTTCTTGGGATGGGAGGTGTTCAGGCATTGAATGCTATTGATAAACCGGCTAGTGTTTATCATTTAAACGAAGGACATTCAGCATTTCTTGGACTGGAAAGAATCAGAAAGCATGTTTCCGTCAACAAGTTATCCTTTTACGAAGCGCTTGAGTTGGTTAAATCCAGTTCGATTTTTACCACTCATACTCCCGTACAGGCGGGGATCGATTTATTTCCGGCCAGCCTGATCGAAAAATATTTTAAAGACTACTGCAAAGATGTCGGGATAACCATCAATGAACTCCTTGCTTTGGGCGGAAAAAATACAACCGATCCAAAAGAAGATTTTTCCATGGCGATTCTCGCCCTGAAATTATCCTACAAAGCAAACGCTGTCAGCGAGTTGCATGGAGTGGTTGCCCGTCAAATGTGGCGCTCCTTGTGGCCTGAAATATTAGCGCCTGAAATTCCGATTATCAATGTGACAAATGGTATTCATCAGCCTTCCTGGACATCGCGGGAGATTACCGATCTATACGATCGCTACCTCGGCATGGAATGGCGAACCAAACCTTCCGGGAAGGAAATATGGGATAATGTTTTTCAGATTCCCGATGGTGAACTATGGCGCACGCATGAACTAAGAAGGCAACGGCTGGTTGAATTTGTGCGACGAACCCTAATCAAACAGTATAAAAACCTGGGAAAACCTGCCTATGAGATTGCCCGGGTTGAAAGTGTTTTGAATACTGAAGCCCTCACGATTGGTTTTGCGCGTCGCTTTGCGACTTATAAAAGGGCAGATTTAATTTTCACTGATCCTGAACGGCTTGAGAAACTGATTGGTAAAAAAGCGCGTCCGGTTCAGATTATTATCGCAGGAAAAGCCCATCCTCAGGATAATGAAGGGAAACGATTAATTCAACAAATTTTGAAGCTGTCACACGAAGAACGGTTTTATCAATCGGTAGTGTTTATTGAAAATTATGATATGAATGTTGCCCGGTATCTTGTCCAGGGATGTGATCTGTGGTTGAATACCCCCCGGCGCGGGCTGGAAGCCTGTGGGACAAGTGGAATGAAAGCCGCTGTTAACGGAGTCATTAATTTCAGCACCCTGGACGGCTGGTGGGATGAAATCTATAGTCCGGGAATCGGATGGGCGATCGGGAACAGGGAAATGTATGAGGACAACGCTTACTGGGATGAACAGGAAGCGATGAAACTGTACAATATTCTCGAGAAAGAGATTATTCCCACCTTTTACTATCGTGATAAAGATGGACTTCCCCGGGACTGGATTCATAGAATGAAGAATTCAATTGCAAGTATCTGTCCGGTTTACAATACAAACAGAATGTTGAGTGATTACACAAATACCATGTATTTTTCTGCCGCTGAAAGGTCTCAGAAGATGCGTATGAACTCTTTTACGCTGTCAAAAGAGCTGGCACAATGGAAGAAACATATGCGGGACAACTGGAAATCGATCAGGTTTTTAAAAGTCGAGACAAGCTCAACGAAGGAACTTTCCGTTAAAAATAGTTTAGAATTAAAGACTGAAATTTTTCTGGATAGCATTAATCCTCACGATGTTGAATTACAGATTTTTTACGGGAAAATCGACAGCATTGGCGGAATATCCGAAGGTTCTTTTGTTTCTATGGACCTTGATAGTGAAATGGGAACGAATAAATTCAAATATAAGGGCACATTGAACAATTGGCAAAGTGGACTGAACGGATTTACGATCAGAATCATTCCCAGACATCAGGATCTTGGCAATCCTTTCGAGGATGGATTAATTCATTGGTTTGAGGGCTAAAAGACAATATATTTGTCCAGTAATTTATTCTAAACGGAAGTATTGATTAATGATTTTATTGAACGATAATCGAGCTATTCAGATACTGAAAAAAGCCAGAAGGTTTGTTGTTTTAACCGGAGCAGGAGTATCCGCCGAAAGCGGTATTCCGACTTTTAGAGGTGAAGAGGGACTTTGGGAAAAATTATCGCCGGAAGAACTAGCCAGTTTTGAGGCGTTTTATAATAATACCGGCATTGTTTCCGAGTGGTATCAGCATCGCCGAGATATTATCCACAATACCGAACCTAATCCGGGGCATTTCGCTTTAACAGAACTTCAGAAATTAGCCCCAAATTTTGATCTGATTACTCAAAATGTTGATGGATTGCATCAGCGGGCGGGCAGCAGGGACGTCATTGAGCTGCACGGTAATATAATGGAAAATTACTGTATCAATTGCAACCTGCAATATTCCCAGGAGGAATTCGATGAAATCTACCGTCATAATCCCAATCATATTCCGCATTGTTATTGCGGCGGTTTGATCCGGCCAAATGTGGTCTGGTTTGGAGAAGCGCTTCCCGAAAAAAGTATCGAAAAAGCCTATCAGGCATCGATGCAATCCGATGTTTTTCTGTCTATTGGAACCAGCGCTCAGGTATCGCCGGCTTCCAATCTGCCGCGAATTGCCAAACAGAACAATTCGTACCTTATTGAAATAAATAAAACCAGTACCGCAATCAGTGACATTGTGGATATTCACCTGGAAGGACTTTCCGGCGAAATACTGCCGATGTTTGTTAATGATTACAGACTTTTGCTGAATGATAAATAATTAGAAGTATTAATATTATAGTGATTGAATCGAAAAAATATTTTTACCTGATCATAATTGCCGGTTTTCTGTCAATTACATTGGGTTCATGTGCCTACTACAATACATTTTACAATGCCGAGCAGTATTTTAAAAAAGGTGTTGAGGAGTTGGAAAAAACCGGTGAAGGTAAAATAACTGCTAACGTCAAGAAGAATTTTAATACGGCAATTGAAAAATCCAACAAGGTAATTTTAGCTTATCCGGACAGCCGCTGGACCGATGATGCTGCTTATATCATTGCCATGTCCCAGTATCATAAAACCGATTACTCCGCTTCGCGAAAAAGTTTCGAACATTTCTTCGCCACCTATCCGGCCAGTGAGTTACGTGCTCGTGCGGAAATCTGGTATGGCCGGTGTCTGTGGAAAATGGGTGAAAAGGAGCTCTCACTTCGACAATTGAAAATATCCAGTCAGAGAGAGAAAAATCCCGTAATGAAATCCGAGATATTTTATGCGCTGGCCGACCTTCACCAATCTTCCGGAAATATGGATTCGGCGCTCATTTACTTCCGCTATACAACCGAGGCAGGGCGGGACATCCCGATGGCCGCGCAGGCACAGTATAATATTGCCGAAATCAACTTGAAGCAGAACAATATTGATCAGGCAATTACCAATTTAAAGAAGGTGAATAATTTTGCGCCTTCTTTGGAATTGAAAGATAGGATGCAGATTCTGCTCGCACGGATTTACCGGGAAGCCGGACGCTTTGACGAGGCACGGGATTTAATTAATACCAAACTAAATGACATTGCTAATGAAAGTATATGGGGCGATCTTGAGTTTCAGTTAGGTCTTCTTTACCTGGCTGAAGGCGATTATGAAGCAGCGCAATCACGATTTAGTCAGGTAACTGAAAAATATCAGGGTAAACCGGTTTCTGCCGAAGCCTATTATCAGCTGGGGCTGCTGTATATGATCCAGCTGGGTGATTATGAAAAAGCCCAGAAAAATTTTGAACTGGTCAAGCGTGAGGATAAGAATTCCAGATATGTTCTGGATGCCCAGAATAAAGTAACTGAAATTAAACGATTTTTTAACCTGAACACAAAGTTTAAGGAATCTTGGAAAAACGTTAAACCCTACATTGACCAGATCGAAGGAATACTCGACACGAGTGAAATTGATATTTCAGGTGATGAAAAACCGGAAGTATTGAAAAAAGCCATCGAACAATACGAAGAAGAGAAGCTGAAGATGTCCGATACGGTGAGCGTATTCCTCGATTATTATCAGGTCATGTACGAAATTGGTGAACTCTATTATTTCGATTTTAATAAAACTGACAGCGCGTTTTATTATTTTAACCGGATTTATTCGACAAACTATTACAATACGATTCGGGATAAAGCACTGTATGCAGTTTATTTCTTATTAAACGAATCCGGTAAAAGTGATCTGGCAAATACATATCTGGATACAATGA
>JAUSPJ010000041.1 GCA_030655795.1 Fidelibacterota bacterium
CGAGGTATTTCGCCCGGATATAATGGTTCACCCCGGAGAAAAGGTTACCCGGACAATTTCCGTCAAGGATTTGACACTGAATGATCTGGTTGATCTTAATGTGGACGTGCAGATGCCGGCCGGTATGAAGTTCGATCTGCCCAATAAGATTTTTAACTGGTTCCCGGCAGATTCACAGCTGGGACTGCATACAATCAAGGCGGCGTTTGTGTGGGGCGCCAAGCGGGATGTAAAAACCTTTACGGTGTATGTAAACGACTCACCGAAAATAACAACGGTAACTCCCGTGCGGGATATTATCCAGATTGGCGAAACATTTAAGCTGACAATTGCCGTGAGTGACAGTAACGACAATGCGTTTCTGGGATATAAAATGATCGATTATCCCGACGGCGCTATGATTACCGCCAACGGAGTACTGACCTGGAAACCCTCCTTTGATCAGAAAGACTGGTACGACTTTTTGATTGAGATATCCGATGGATACGATACGGACCAGATCGCATTTTCGCTGTTTGTCAATCACCCGGTCGATATTGAATCAGCGGCCAGTCCGCAGACAACTGTGGGCGACCGGTATAAGTACCGACCGGTATTAAAAGACAAGAATGATGGTTTTTATGTGTATTGGTACGATCTATCTCCCCGGATTACGGATTGGAAGAAGTCCGGAATTTATGAAACCAAAATCCTTGATGAATCTATCCGCAATAATCTGGAAAAGATGATTGTTCGCTACAAACGGGAATTCATACCGGAATTTGACCCGGCCCGAGATGTGAAGAAAAAACATCTGATCGATGATGTGTTTTTATATGACGGCAAGCTGGTTCTGGTCTTTAATGTCCTGGATAAAAAAGTCCCGAATGATACCGAGGTCGTCCAGACAT
The DNA here is from genome assembly GCA_030655795.1 of Fidelibacterota bacterium. Classification (GTDB taxonomy): domain Bacteria; phylum Fidelibacterota; class UBA2242; order UBA2242; family UBA2242; genus B118-G9. Next base: position 891 of record JAUSPJ010000041.1, read on the forward strand.
TTTTCCAGAATCTTGGCATGGTGGTACCAAAATATTCCAAGCCGGAACGCCGCTGCTTCTATACATTTACCGCGAAAGAGATGCCGAATGGCGGGACCATGAATAAGGAGGGGGGCGTCAACTGGATTCCCAGGCAGAACCAGTTTGATTATCATTCGCTTTCCTATACGGTTTCCGATGGATTTTTTACTGCGGAAGAACATGCTCAGATTTATGTGAATGCCGTGCCGGTAATTGTTTCAACACCCGATACAAATGCCTATGTAAACAGTCTCTGGCAGTATGAAATTAAGGTGACGGATCTGAACACGGACAGCAAACTGAGCTATGAACTGACCAATGCACCGGGCGGAATGCTGATGTCTCCGCAGGGAGTAATTTCCTGGACGCCTACGGAGATGCAGCTAAATATAAGCAGTTTTGCATTCAAGGTGTCTGATGGCATGGCAAGTGATAAACAGAAGAGCAATGTATTTGTCAATATTAAGCCGAAAATTCTGTCGGTTCCGAAACCGGTGGCGCTCACAAACCTGAAATGGGAATACACGTTTGATGCCGAAGATCCCAACGGTGATCCGCTGGTTATGAAAGCCGTGCGAATCCCCAAAGGAGCAAAATTTGATCCCGTAACCGGAGAGCTGGTCTGGAGCCCGAAGAAAAACCAGCGCGGCGTCAATGACATGGTTCTAGAGGTCGTGGATTCCCACGGCTGGAGCACGCTCCAGGAATTTCAGGTGCATGTTTTTCATAATCCCGGCACCCAGCGGCTGAATTTCCTGCGGAGTACAATATCCTTATTGGCATTGATTGGAGTGATTTATCTCGTGGTAATTTAAGCGGCGATAAACGGATTAATTTCGAGGCGGCAGTTTACGTTGAATTGCCGCCTTTATTTTTTCATCAATTGAGTAGTGAATGTCGATAACCAGCAGGTTCCGGACCGTTTTAGCAAAATCCGGCAGCTTGACGGCATCTTTCCGGGTTGTAACCAGATAGCGGCACCCGGAATTTTCTGCCTGTTGGATCAGGGTGTTCAAATCGGCAACCGAGTATTTATAATGGTCAGGGAAAGATTTTGTGACCGGGGTGATTTCCGTCAGTTTTTCTACGGTATTAAAGAACTGGGCCGGGTTTCCAAGACCGCAGAAACCCAGAACGCGCTCATTTTTCAAACCAGATGGGGGAATATCTTGGTCAGTAGAAAGACGGCTGATCCGGCTGATCGACATTGGTAAAGCGGACAGGCAAAGGTTTGGGTTTATTTTCTTAAAATAATCAGCGTTGTGCGTTGAAACTGAATCGCTCCGGGATATGAGGAGCAAATCGGCCCTGCGTAATCCCGCTATCGATTCACGCAGGCGGCCGGCCGGTAAAATATGACTGGTTTTGGGATCGTGGCTGGCATCCCAGAGCACAATATCGATGTCGCGCCCCAGGCGGCGATGCTGGAATGCATCGTCGGCGATCACAATATCACAGGCATACATTTCGACTGCAGTTTTAGCAGCGGCAACCCGGTCAGCATCGGCAATGACAACCGTCTGCCTGGTATTGGAAGCAATTAAAAATGGTTCGTCGCCGGCCCGGGCCGGAGTTGATAGGATGGCGTCTGGATCTTTAACCACGTGTTGGCCTCTGCTCTGG
>JAUSPJ010000045.1 GCA_030655795.1 Fidelibacterota bacterium
CGGCGAATAGCAGGTTCGCACTCTTTACCAGAATGATTTTTAAACAATACGATTCTACGAGGAGGATGATCCATTAATTGGATCTGTCAACAATCCATTGTCAGATAAATCCATCCATCCACGGGAACTTCCCCTTTAATCGGACCATCCTCCTCAATATATTCTGACGAACCCAAATAAATTACAGGCAATATCTCATGAACACCGAAAAAGACTTCATTGAACATACTATAGATTCCAAACAGGTATTTGCCGGTCGTTTGTTAAATGTCTACAAAGACACTGTTCTTCTGCCAACTGGAAATCAGTCCACCCGCGAATACATCAAACACCCCGGGGCGTCCGTCGTGATTCCCTATCTGGGAAACGGACATATTATTATGGTTAAGCAATTCCGTTACCCGGTAAATGCAGTAATGCTCGAGCTGCCGGCCGGTAAAATTGATCCCGGAGAGTCGCCGGAAAACACCATTCGGCGCGAACTGGCCGAAGAAACCGGGTATCATCCGGAATCACTACGACCTGTTTGCCAGGTCCACACCTGCGTCGGCTACAGTGATGAACTGCTCCACCTGTTTTGGGCCGGCAAGCTGAAGGCATGCAAATTATCAGCTGACGACGACGAAACTATTGAAATCGTAAAAATCTCCACAGAAGAAGCCATCGCGCTGGTGCTGAATGGTAAAATCACCGACGCTAAAACACTGATCGGGCTGTTCTGGTTGAAAGAAATACTCCAGAACCCGGAATTAAAACAACGCTATATTTCTGAATAATTTATAATCTTATTATTATTCGGGCAGAGTGTCCAGTGAAAAACCGTTATCGTAGTGGATACGCTGCGGTTTTTCCGGCATCAGACCGGGGAATCTTCGAAAAAGACTATCGGCAAACATAAAGTCCAGATGTGAGTTACTGTCCGGCGCTTTTCCGAAAACTTCTTTCCAAATCAGGGGGCTTTCCATACAAAAATAAATAAATGGCGCGGACGGTATAGTGCTCAGCTTCTCATAAATCAATTTGTACATGGGCAGCCGCAGCGGCCGGGCATATCGTAGTTTCCCATCCGTTCCCCTCACCATCTCCGCAAACGGAATGATGGTATTAGGATAGCGTTCTATGATTTTCTCTTTCATGGACGGCGGAAAGCGCAGAGACCCCAGACTGATCCAGGCAATCCGTTCCGGGTCAACGTGCATATAGAGTTCGTCAATCAACTCGCTGTATAATTTTTCCCAATTTGAATGAAACAGGATCGGATCAAAGTGAAATGCTAATAAATAACCGGCCTCCACTGCCTTCTGTGCCGCCGCCAGGCGTGGAATCAACTGCGCCGTTTTCAATTCATTTTGATGAATGATTTCCTGAGGATTCAGCGACCAGGCCAGCACCGTATGCCCATTATGCTCCAAATGTAGCAGATCGTCAATGTCGGCAGTTTTGGATTTCAATTCAAGCAGCGTGTTGGGCATTTCTGCAAATACCCGGATCGCCTGCTCCGCAAAAAGAATTGTGCCATCAATGGCCAGACTGTCGCCCAGCTCTCCGGTCCCAATCCGAAAGAAGCGTTTTGGCTGCCGGGTTATCTTCTGTTTCAATTCCACAAATATATCATCATAATTCGTATACAGAACCGTTGCCGGCTGGTTCAGATAAAACTGCAGGATGCAATAGCTACAGTGCATCGGGCAGTTCTGGGTTTGATTAATCACCTGGTAATTGCAGCATAAATAGCTCTTATCCGTGCCGGGGCACCCTTTGACAATATCGCCTTGGGACCGGGTCAGCAGGAGAATTGTTTTGGGATCAAGATTCCGGGCCTCAGCAGCTAAATTGTAATCATCGGGAATGATTCGCTGAATTCGACGGGGAAATTTACTCAGAATCTCGCTGGTCACAGAATCCTGCAGCGCTGATTCGATAATATATACCCGTCGGAACCAATGCTTGTGATTCATCTAGAGTATATCCAGCAGTTGCTGAATTTTTTGAATTGCATCTTCAGTATAAAAATCACGCATTTTTTTAATGTCAGTTTCCGTACTTAATCGCCAATGCAATACCAGCTCCTTCTTTTCAAATGTCTCATCATAATGGATGCGGGCGTTTTCCGGAAGAGAAATCTGACGAAGCGCCATCTCGACATTATCTTTATGGATGGAAAGCAATGGAAACCGGCGCCTGAAAACAGCATTGCGGACTTGGCCGATTTGCTCTTTTGATTCCAGATTTTCATTGGTCAGTAACATTGTCCAACGCAACTGCGTTAACAGTTCTTTTTGGGTAAGGTTTTCCCGCTTTTGAATTTCATAAAGGCTTATTACAATCTCTTCGAAAACACTCAATGTCGGCCGCAGCCGGATCAGGTCATGCAAATCGGATTGGTCTGCCTGATTAAATTTCGTGATCAACAGCCATGTTTTCAGGGGCGCGTTTTTATCAATTAAATAATTGATAATCGGTTCATTAACAGACAATAACAACAGATATTGTTCGATCAGGGATTCATCGGATTTCAGCCCCAGCGTCGAAAATAACGATTCCATCAGCTTGGCGTCAGAAATACCATGTTCCCGGGTCATCTGAAATACACGGGCAATCTCGATTGGAAACAGCCGGCGCTTTTTAAGCTTTATTTCAACGAGTGTTCTCAGAATAGTAAGAAGGGATGCGTTTTCCGGGAAGCAGACCGCCGGGAGCTGATAATGATCCGGCAGCCCTGCATTAATTATTTCAAATCCGTCCACAATCCGATAGCCCCGCACCGTTTTTTGCACAATAATCGTATCGGTAAAATGATACTCATCGGAATCGGAAAGAAAAAGATCAAAGTGATGATCGGTTT
>JAUSPJ010000050.1 GCA_030655795.1 Fidelibacterota bacterium
CCAGTTTGGCGGCGATAAAGGCAATCGGATAGCCGGTAGCCTTCGATGCCAGCGCGGAACTCCGGGAAAGCCGGGCGTTGACTTCGATGACCCGGTAATCGTCGGACTGGGGATGGTAGGCGTATTGAATGTTGCATTCGCCGACAATGCCCAGGTGCCGGATTGTTTTGATGGCAATAGTTCGCAATTTATGGTAATCGTGATTGGATAGCGTCTGGCTGGGCGCGACGACAATGCTCTCGCCGGTGTGGATGCCCATGGGATCAAGGTTTTCCATATTGCAGATAGTGATGCAATTGCTGAAGCGGTCGCACATGACCTCGTATTCCAGCTCTTTCCAGCCCAGCAGATATTCTTCGATCAGGACCTGGTTCGTATAAGTCAGCGCCTTGCCGATTTTTTGAGTGAGTTCGTTCTTATCCCTGCAAATTCCGGAGCCTAAACCACCCAGCGCGAAGGCAATCCGCACCATCACCGGGTAACCGATCTCATCGGCTTTTTTTATGGCATCAGATGTGGATTCGGCAGTGGCGCTTCGTGCGGTCTTCACGCCAATTTCGTTGAGTTTGTTGATAAACAGCTTGCGGTCTTCGGTTTCCAGGATCGTATCGATGGGCGTGCCCAATACTTTTACACCATACTTTTGAAAAACGCCCTCGTGATTCAGTTCAAGCCCGGCATTCAGCGCGGTTTGACCTCCAAAACTCAGCAGGATGCCGTCGGGTCTGGTTTTTTGGATAATCTTTTTCACAAATTCGGCATTCACCGGCAGGAAATAAACTTCGTCGGCCAGGTCTTCCGAGGTCTGGATCGTGGCGATGTTGGGATTGACCAGGATTGTGTGAATGCCCTCCTGCTTCAGGGCTTTGATCGCCTGGCTGCCGGAATAATCGAATTCCCCGGCCTCACCGATTTTCAGGGCGGCGCTCCCCAGTATAATGACTTTTTTTAGTGATTCATCCATTCGATGATCCAATGTTAATGATCTGGTTTATTTTTTTAACCGCAGAGTTCGCAAAGGACGCAGAGATTTTTTAGGGTTTTAATTTCCGTACTCATTCTGCATTCTTATTTCTAACTCTCTTTAAATAAAACACTCCGCGCTCTCTGCGTTCTCTGCGGTGAATATCTCATTTTAGCATATCAATAAATTTATCAAAAATAAATTCCGCATCTTCCGGCCCCGGCGCGGCTTCCGGGTGAAATTGCACACTCATAAAGCGGCCGGATTCGTGGATGATGCCTTCGTTAGTCTCATCGTTCAGATTTCGGAACCAGGGCGACCATCCTTCGGGAATCGTATCATCATTCACCGCAAAGCCGTGATTCTGAGAGGTGATGATGCAGCGGTTTGTGTTCTGTTCAATAACCGGCTGATTCTGTCCGCGATGACCATACTTTAACTTATATGTATCCGCACCGGCCGCCAAGGCAATGATCTGATTCCCAAGGCAGATACCGAATGTCGGAATGTCATTTTTAATGGCATACCGGGCGTTCTCAATCGGCTGCAAACACTCTTTCGGGTTTCCGGGACCATTAGAGATCAACAGCCCGTCAAAATCGTGCTGACTGATATCCGTGTCCCAGGGCAGGCGCAGGACTTCAACATTGTGGCGCAGCAGATGCCGGATGATACTCAGTTTGCAACCGCAATCCAGGAGTGCGACTCTTATTAATCCCTCACCTAATTTCGTCACAGCATCCGGACTGACTCGCTGAACAATATTTTCATGATTCGGATCGTAAAACTCAATATCCCGATCGAAAAGGATTTTTCCTAGCATGCTCCCTTTTTCACGCAGTATCTGTGTCAAGCGGCGGGTGTCAATGCCGCTGATCGCCGGAACATCCGCGGATTTGAGCCAATTCGACAGGCTCTGCACCGCCTGCCAGTGACTGTATTTCATTGATTCTTCGGATACCACAAGACCGGTCACCTGAATGCACTCCGACTCAAAATGCTCCGACTCCACCGAAAAATCATTCTCAGGAATACCGTAATTTCCAACCAGCGGATAGGTCAATACGAGAATTTGTCCGTAATAAGACGGATCGGTCAGGCTTTCCGGATAGCCAACCATCCCGGTATTAAACACAAGTTCTCCAGCCGCCGAAATGTCGGCTCCAAATGAGTCTCCTTCGAATACTGTTCCGTCTTCTAAAACGAGTTTTGCTTGTAATTTTTCCATCTATTTCACCAATTCAAGCATGTTACAGGGTAATCACAATTATGCTGGGATGGAATTTACGACTTATCATTTTAAATTGTGAGATTAAATTAACTATAAACCCATTTTCAATTTTATATTCGGAATGAAGCTCCAGAGGCAAGCCTGGTGGTCTAGATTAAAAACTATAGAATAACTTGTTATGTTTTATCAAAGTGCATAGTGATTTATTTGGAGGAATTATGGGGCAAAGTGTCTTCACGAAAAAAGATGAGAAAATCGCAGATGTTGTCAGTCAACTTTCTGTAGGTTTTACAGAAGATGATTTTATTTCACAATTTCAAAAACAATATCCCGATGACAGGGAAAAGGTTGGGAAACGTTATCAAAAACATCTACGTAAAAACAAACCTGGTAAAAAGATACCCATGCCAAAGCCTAAAAAATATATGATAAACGCACTAAAAAATTGGCAAAATAAACAAAATCGTTAGCAGAACATAATCTGTCAGTGTACCAGACAGGAAGGGTCGGCGGCCTATTTTTCACGGAAAAGCGAGAAGATTAAAGTACACCTGTCAGGTTTATTCAAATAATGGTATCCGAAGCAGAAGAATCTTTTAAACCTGACAGGTGTATCGCAATCCTCAGAGCTGACGGTACGATGGAGAGTTGTGATAAAAACGCTCTTATCGCATTAGTGCGCGTTTAGTAGATTTTTTCTGGTTTGATAATGTAACAAATATGCTTTTTTTGTAGGAACATCCAGAAATGACCTTTTAATCAATTCTTCAACCCTATTTTGCTTTTCTAAAAATGCTTTGAACAATTTATCCCGCCTTTTATCTTTTATGTCCAATCTTTTTGCAAATTCATAAAAGTCTTCTAAGCCGGCATGTCCATTCTTCTTCATTGCAGCCGATTCAAAATCGTCTTTAAATAATCCGCCCTCTAATGCAAAATCAGTATCGTTGACATGTATCCGGGTGTTTATCAAATCATAAGCCGGACTTAGCAAGTAATCGCCACTTGGTGATTCCAAAATGGAGAAGTTTTTTAAATGTGCATCCCCGTTTGAAAACAAATAATTAAATACAACAAGTGAATAAAATTTTTCGATTTCTACAGTATATGCAGTGACATATTTCCTGATTAATTCGGCTAGCTCTTCATAGGAATATTTATATTTGAAGTCAGGTCCGGCATTTTCTTCCGTTTTTCCTGCCAGTGCGGCGAAATCTTCTTTACCCCACTTTCCTGCCTGTCCGGCAGGCAGGGATTCATTCGCTTTCACATCAAATCTTTTGGTTATGTATGCAGGTTCTCCATTTTTGAAGAAAGTAAGGGCATTTCCCGCTGTATTAATACCATAAACCTGTTGTGCGATTTGCATTGTTAAATGCTCATTGGCTGGCGCCTGATCTATTTTCTTTAAGTCTTTTGGTATGGGTTTTAAAATATGTGTGCCTTGCTCGCCTTCATTTGTTAATCTAAGTATTTTTTTATCCAAAATAATCGATACTTTTTCCTGTACACCGGATATAGAAATACGCTTTCTGTTTTCCATAAATTTTTCAGCGTCTTCCTCACTGATCCGGGGTGGATTATAGGATAGCACGTGACTCACCTTCCTGCCATTGAAAACGTTTTTTAAACAGGTCCGGCTGTATGTGTGAAATCCTTCTGCCAATGTCCCGGGGCAATATTTTAATTCAGGCACACTCATTGTTTTTCCTTAACAGGTTTAATGGTTACTGCGCCGATTGTATCATAATTTGCTGTAGCCAGCAGTAAACCGAAGTAGTCTTTTTCATCAATCTTCAATTGCCTGCTTTGTAATTTGCGATTAACTCCTTCCGAAAGCATATTGAAGAAGAAAGGAAACAGATAATCCGAACGATATTCTTGCTTCGTTTTTGGCAGGGTTAAACTTATTAGAGCTTGGTTAACGTTTGACAAATATGTTTCATCATATTTGAACACATAGCTATTACGGCTTTCTTCTGAAAGTACACCTGCAAATACACCATCTCGATAAACCTCTGCTATTCGCATATATTACAACTTTAGTTTTTTTACTTCCAATTTCAATTCCATGCCAAGTACATCGACCAATTTGGTAAGCACTTTAACAGTTGGATTAGCACGTCCTCTTTCTATTTTGTAAAGCGTATTTACGCTGATTCCGGCCATTTCGGCAAGATCGGGTTGAGTGATCCGCAACTCTTTTCTACGATCTTTTATGCTTTTTCCTAATTCTGTAAATGACATTATAATGTGATATTTTTGTAAAACTAATTCATTTTGTCAAATAATACAAGAATAATCACATTAAAATATGAATTATATTGTTTTAAGTTTGTGAAAGATGGAAAGGAATTTTGGGATCACATTATAATGTGATTTTACCGTTCCATCATGTCCTCAGACCTGATGGAAAAATGAGAAGATTAAAGTACACCTGTCAGATTTATTCAAATAATGGTATCCGAAGTAGAAGAATCTTTTAAACCTGACAGGTGTATCGCAGTCCTCACATTGATTTTTAACTAATAATTGAAGATTCCATGCATACGGTAAAACAGGAATACATTATTGACAAGCAAGGCAATAAAAAGGCTGTGATACTGCCTTTTTCAGAATGGCAAAAAATCTTAAACGACATTGAAGAATTAAACAATATTCGCACTTACGATAAGGCAAAAACCAGAAAGCAATCGATCGGTCTCAACGGCTATGGTTTTATGAAGATGAATGATATTACGCCCGACCGATGCCGGCGGTTCAAGCCGGAATGGGACGATAGCTACAAAATGCTGGTAGTGACACTGCCCCAAAAATGATAACTATCCTGGGCTACGGAGCCGAAGCCCCGCAGCCAGATTAAAACGTTTATGACTATCTTCACATTCTATCTTTTTCACCCCAGAAAATACCAGGGCAGCGCAATAATCTTTTCATGCAGTCTTTTAAGCTCCGTACCGGTATGAAATAAGACGCCTGCGGACGTTTCCGGATATTCATCTAAAAATATTTTTATATTTTCAATATCCGAATATTTTGGTCGCGATGTAAACTTGGCTTCTACTGCAAGCAGTTTGCGTCCCCATTCAACCACAAAATCGACTTCCTTCCCGATCGAAGTTCGCCAGTAGTACAACCGAGCCGTCGGCACCATCAATTGGGATAGTGTATTCAGGTGGAGATAAATCATGGTTTCATATATACCGCCAATTTCCCGGGATGATTCCAGCGAGTCAATTGTATAATGACCGGCGAGAAAAGTTACCAAACCGGGATCATTCCACATTATTTTC
>JAUSPJ010000054.1 GCA_030655795.1 Fidelibacterota bacterium
CAGTATCCCCGTAAAAATCTGCTGGACCATATCATTAATCCGACGGTCACATTTGATCAGTTCCGCAATGGCGAATATTACGAAGACAGTGACTTTATCCAGGGACTTTATGACTGCTCTGTTGATAAAAAGCAGAAAACGGTTCGTTTCACTCGGGACGGATGGACGAACTGGCAGAAATTTCGAATCGAGAAAACGATTCGTTACGAAAAGTCCGTGATTAAGATCCATTATCGCCTGATCAATACCGGTGATAAAGAAAACATCTTCCGCTTTGGACCGGAATTCAATTTCGCGATGCTTGGTGGTAATACACCGGATCGCTATTATATGGCCGATGGAAAAAAACTGGAAAACCCCGCCTTGGACAGTCACGGTATTTTAACAGAAATCTCTTCGATGTCGGTCGTCAATGAATGGGATAAGTTCCGATTGACCCTGAAAGCCGAAGCTACAGACGAATTCTGGTATTTTCCGGTGGAGACCGTTTCCCTGTCAGAGGCTGGATTTGAGCGGGTGTATCAGAGTTCAGTCATTGTTCCTACAATTGATGTCAGCCTGAAACCGGGTGAAATCAGGGAATTTGATCTGGAATTGATCGTTGAAAATCTTTAAATAATTTCTATCACGATGAAAAAATAAACCCTGCGGGAAACCGCGGGGTTTTTTATATTAATCCGGCACAAAGGAAAGCAGCATCCATGCTCACGGAGATTAAAAATGCCAGGTAAGTCGAGGGTGAACCCTTTCGTCGCTGGTTTACCGATGAGTACTTCGATCTGATTGTCTGGCAGGCTCCGGAAAATACCATTGTAGCGTTTCAACTATGCTATGCTAAAGGACCCGGAGAAAAAGCCCTGACCTGGCAGCAGAACGGCGGTTTTACGCACAAAGGCGTCGATGATGGCGAAGGCCGGGAAGGATATCATAAAATGACCCCGATTCTCGTTCCCGATGGAAATTTTGAACGGGATCCGATTTTAAAACGCTTTTTTGAGGCAAGCTATAATATAGATCCGGTAGTGAGAGCGTTTGTTATTGCGCGGCTAAGTGATTATTCCAGCCGGGAGTTGTAAAACTTAATCGGAAGAAACCCTTTTCCGAAGGTTTGGGTCAAGTTCCATTTTTCGTAAGCGCACCGTCATGGGGGTCACATCCACCAGTTCGTCCTCGGCAATAAATTCAATAGACTGATCCAGCGACAGCATGCGTGGCGGACGCAGGGTTATGGTTGCGTCAGCAGAAGCTGCCCGCATATTGGTCAATTTCTTTTCTCTGGTGATATTGATGTCCAGGTCTTGCTGGCGATTTCGTTCGCCGATAATCATGCCGCGATAGACCTCAGTGCCCGGCCCAATAAACAGCTCGCCGCGATCAACCATTCCAAAGCTGGCATAGGCGGTTACTCTGCCGTTGCGATCGGCCACGAGCGCCCCGGACTGACGTTGTGGAATCGGCCCAAACCAGGGTTCGTAACTCTCAAAAAGTGTATTCATCACGCCGGTTCCCTTGGTTTCTGTAAGAAACTGACTGCGAAACCCAATCAGACCGCGGGTGGGAATCAGGATTTCCAGGTTGACGCGTCCGTGACCATGATTAATCAAATTTGTCATGCGGCCTTTCCGCCGGGACAGACCCTCGGTGACGACACCGATGAATTCGTCGGGAACATCGATAAATACCCGCTCCACCGGCTCATGCTTTTTCCCGTCGATAATTTTGGTAATGACCCGCGGCTTGGATACCATCAGGGCATAGCCTTCACGCCGCATGGTTTCAATCAGCACCGCCATCTGCAGTTCGCCCCGGCCACATACTTCAAATACATCGGCCCGGTTCTTGACCGGTTTGACCCGCATGGAGACATTACGCAATGTCTCCCGTTCAAGGCGTTCTTTCAATTGCCGGGACGTGAGGTAGCTGGATTCATTGCCGGCGAGGGGGCTGGTATTGACGTAAAACAACATGGAAATTGTTGGTTCGTCGACCTGAATACGGGGAAGGGAAACGGGGTTTTCAGCTGATGAAATGGTATCGCCGATATGCACATTCGGCACACCGGCCAGGGCAATAATATCACCGGCCTCAACCTTCTCCACACTGGTTTTTTTCAGCCCTTCAAAGGTGTATAATGCTGAGAACTTGATATTGTTTACAGTTGCTGTTTCACCGCAAAGCGTATAATTGCGGTTTATTTCCAGGTGACCGTTGCTTATACGGCCGATAGCGATCTGACCCATATAAGGATCATAATCCAGGTTTGTAATCAAAAACTGAGTATTTTTTTCATCATCCGCAACCGGTCCGGGAATTGTCTCGATAATGGTTTCAAACAGAGGCTGCAGGTTTTTGGAACCGTCACCCAAGCTGCGATGGGCTTCACCTAACTTGGCCTGTGTGTACAGAATAGGAAATTCGATCTGCTCTTCACTGGCGCCCAGGTCGATAAAAAGATCGTAGACCTCATTGATAACTTCCTTGACGCGGGCGTCCCGGCGGTCGATTTTATTTATTACCAGAATCATGACTAGCTGTTTGGCAAGCGCTTTTTTCACAACAAACCGGGTTTGAGGCAGCGGGCCTTCACTGGCATCGACCAACAGAATGGCGCCGTCCACCATATTCAGGCCGCGCTCTACTTCGCCGCCGAAATCCGCATGCCCAGGCGTGTCGATAATGTTGATCTTGGTGTCTTTGTACCAGATCGCTGTGTTTTTGGCGTTTATGGTAATGCCCCGTTCCCGTTCCAGATCCATGTTATCCATGACCCGGGTTACCACGTTCTGGTTTTCCCGGAAGATGCCGCTCTGTTTGAGCATACCGTCCACCAAAGTGGTTTTGCCGTGGTCCACATGGGCGATAATGGCGATATTTCTGAATTTATTATTACGCATTGGTTTAAAAATCCTTTCAAAATTACGAGCGGCAAATATACACGATAAAATCAGATTATCCTATGATATAAAGACCCACAATGAAACCTTTTCTCTGGTGAATCAGGCTGTAAACATCTAAATTGCCGCCCATGAAAACGGACTTTCAAAAGCGTCACTATCATACTATTTTTGAACCGGTTAAAGACATCGCCTTCATTTTGGGCAAGGCTCCGTTGATGCTTCGTAATCGGAAAAACGGGTGGGTGAGCGCCGATTTTCAGGAACGACTGTTGATGGCAGTGACGGCGGTAAACGGTTGCCGCTACTGCAATTACTATCATACCCGGGTGGCGCTGCGGATGGGTTTTGAACCGGATGAAGTGAAGAGTCTCTTAGCGGGTGATATCGACAATCCCGACCCCGATGAAGTCAGAGCGCTGCTCTATGCCCAGCACTGGGCCGAAACCAATGCCAGACCTGACAGCGATCTTCGTGATCAGATAATTGACCATTACGGTCTCGACCGGGCAGCGGTCATTGAAACCATCATGCGGATGATCCGGTTCGGAAATCTGTCAGGAAATACGATTGACTGCTGTTTTGGCTCTCGGGCGGGCGCCGGGGACAATAGTGATTTTTTCTCTTTATTAAATCCGTTTATTAAACGCCCAAATTGCGTTTACAGACAAGATGCTTTAGAAAGATCATCTCAGTAAACTTTTTATGTCGAAGACATCTCTTCGAGATAAAGAGATTCTTGACTTTTCAGATCATTCCAACTGTTTTTTTGCTGGGAGAGATCAACGGTTTTAAAGTAGATGGATGTATACTATGGTCCTGTGATCATCTATCTATATATCGGTTTGTTTATGTTTTAAAACTTTGATGATAATGTGAAAAGTGTAATATTTAATTGGTTTATTTGAGGTGATTTCATTTGCTAAAAGCAGCTCCGACCGAACCCCGGTATTTGACCGAAAAATCTCTGAAATATTCTATAAAGGATGGATTATTCTGGTCGATCATGGCTGGTTTTGGTGATTCCTATCTGCCGGCATTTGCAGTATTTCTGAACGCAACGACTCAGCAAATGGGGATGCTCACAGCTCTGCCGCAGTTTATGGCGGCACTGATTCAACTGTTTTCTGTGCGGTTGTCCCACCTGTTCAAGTCACCCAAAAGAGCTGTACTGATTTCCATCTTTCTGCAAGCCAGTATGTGGCTGTTAATTACCGTAATTACTTATCTGACCCGCAATGTCTGGATTCTGATTTTTCTGGTAATGCTTTACCAGAGTTTCGGCGCTTTACCCGGGCCGATCTGGTTTGCCTGGATGGGTAACCTGGTGCCCGAAGAAAAACGCGGTCGTTATTTTGGTAAGCGTAACCGAATCTCGGGATTCTTTTCATTTTTATCGGTGATTATCGCGGGGATAATTCTGGATCATATATCGAAAACCAACCCCCTTTTGGCTTTCGGAACTATCTTCATTGTAGCCTTCACCAGTCGGATGATTTCACTCTATTACCTGTTTCGTCAGCATGAACCTCCGGCGCCCCGAACCCAGGAAAATAACCTGCGCCTCATTGATTTCGTCCGGAATATCCGCAGTAGTAATTTTGGACTTTTTACACTGTTTCTGTCACTGGTAAATTTCACCGTTTTTATAGCCAGTCCACTGATGGGCCTGTATTGGCTGAGATATCTTCACTTCACTTATCTGCAATATATGGCTGTAGTCAGCTCTGCCTCGATTGCCAGTTTTGTAACAATGACCTTCTGGGGACGACATTCCGATCACTACGGCAATAAAACGATCATGGAAGTGGCCGGATATTTGATTGCAATGTTACCCCTGTTCTGGTTTCTGATCCGCTTTATGCCCGCTTTTCTGATATTTCCTTTATCTGTTTTTGTTCAGATTATAGCGGGATTCGCCTGGGCGGGTTTTAATTTGTCATCATCCAATTTTATCTATGATACAATTCCGTCTCAAAAACGAATACAGATGTATTCGTATTTCAATTTCATGAAAGGTATCGCGGTATTTTTGGGGGGCACTCTGGGCGGATACCTGGCTTCCTTTGAATCTGCATCAGCAGCGGTTTCAATCTTTAATCCCCGTGGAATCATGCTGGTCTTACTTGTGTCGGCAGTTAGCAGACTGACAATCATGATTCTCTTTCTGCCAAAAATATTAGAAGTCAGGGATACGATTCCTCCCCGGCCACATTTTCTCTATTTTGTGACGGTGATGCCATTCAAAGGGCTGGTCTATGAACTGGTTACGGGGGTCAATCGCACTCTGGTCAGGAAAAGCCGGAAACCGGTATCGTAACATACGCGTTTTACCTCAGAAATAGAGTCGGTGTGTTTATTGGTGCTTCAGGCGCCTGTTTAAAATTAAAAACCCCAGACTTACCGCGGCGCCGATAACACCGGCGGAATACCAAATGATTTACATACAGAATGTCGTATAAATCCAGCGCCAATAAACAGGGTCCCGATACTGATGATTTTAAGTGGACGGAATTTACTTAAACTGTGAATCAACGGCATTTCAAACAGCATAATCATGATCGCGTTAATGCCGAGCAGAATCCCAATTCGATCCCCGGCAAACCGGAATAGGAGGCTGGGTAATAATTCCAGATGCGGTGCGGCAAAAATCCTTCTCAGTCAGGGATTGAGGTGAAAATATACACAGATAAAAGATGATGTCAATTAAATTTACGATACTGAGGCCAGAAAACAGTACGACTTTTACCTTAAAATGTTGTATTTTACAGGCTGGTAAAACAGAGTTAATTAATAAACCGATGAGGACATAATGAAAGGATATTTTACATTTGTATTACACAGTCATTTACCCTATGTGATTAACCATGGTGAGTGGCCCCACGGAATGGACTGGCTCTATGAAGCGGCGGCGGAAACCTATATACCGTTGCTGAAAGAGTTTGACGCGCTGGTTGCGGAAGGAATCAGCCCGAAAGTAACGTTTGGCATTACACCGATATTGGCCGAGCAGCTGGCTGCGGAAAAATTCAAATACGGTTTAATCAGTTATCTAGATAAAAAAATTGAAGCCGCCGAAGAGAACAAACTGGAATTTGCCAAACTGAAAAATGAGCATTTAGAACAGGTATCACAGTTCTGGATTGATTTTTATTCCAGTACCAAAGATCTGTTTACGGATGTCTACGGCAAGAACATTTTGGCCGGATTCCGTAATCTTCAGGACGATAATCATCTGGAAGTCATTACCTGTGCGGCGACCCATGGCTATTTTCCCCTGCTTGGTTCCGATGAAGCCATCGATGCCCAGGTTCGGGTGGGCAAAGAAACTTATCAGCGTCATTTTGGCCGGGTCCCGAAAGGCATGTGGCTGCCGGAATGCGCTTATCGTCCTAGTTATGAATGGTCATCGCCGGTTCCGGAATATTCGAAAAAATTTCTCCGCAAGGGCGTTGAGGAATTTCTATATAAATATGACATTCAGTATTTTATTGTCGATAAACACCTGATCATGGGCGGTGAAGGCAAAGGCGTTTATATCGATCGCTTTTCATCATTAAAACAACTCTGGGCTCAGTTTGAGAAAAACTGGAAACCTAACGAAGAGATTAAAGAGCGTTCGATTTATGAGAATTATCTGGTAAGTTCTACCGGAACAAGCCGGGCGGCGGTGGCTTATGGCCGTCACGAAGAATCTGCGTTACGGGTCTGGAGCGGTGAATACGGATATCCCGGCGATGGTCGCTACCTGGATTTTCATAAGAAACATTATCCCGGCGGACACCGCTTCTGGAAGGTCACCAGCGCCAAAGCCGATCTGGCCGACAAACAGGAATATTATCCCGAAGCCGTTGAGGAAGCTCTGGAAAACCAGGCGTCCCATTTTGCCGGATTGATTCAGGGTTACATTAAGGAAAATTATAAAGAAACCGGTAATGTTGGTATTCTGACAGCGCCGTTTGATACGGAACTCTTTGGACACTGGTGGTTTGAAGGACCTCGCTGGCTGGGTAAAGTATTGCGAAAATTGAATTTTGTTGGTGATGTTAAGAAAGTAACGCTTGGCGAACATCTCAGTGAAAGTCCGCCGAAGGTGTCGGTGTCATTGCCGGAAGGTTCCTGGGGACAGGGCGGTTTCCATTATATCTGGCTGAATGAATGGACGCAGTGGACTTGGAAACATATCTATGCCGCCGAAGACCGGATGACAACGCTGGCCGATAAGTATAAAAATACCAATGATAAAATTCTGAAGCGAATTCTGAATATTATGGCCCGCCAGCTGCTCCTTCTGGAAAGTTCGGACTGGCAGTTTCTGATCAGTACCTGGAGCGCCCGGGACTATGCGGAAGAACGGATTGCGGTGCATGATGAGCGGATTAAAAACATCGATAAAATTCTGGGCTCCTACCTGGCAAACGGAGCATTGGATGAAGGCGCTGAAGATTACCTGCGACGTATCCAGACCGACGACGATATTTTTCCCACATTGGATTTTACATACTGGTGCACTTTAGCAAAGTAAATAGCATAAAGTAGTACAATAATGAGAATTGCATTCGTTTCGGCGGAAGTTTATCCTTTTTCCAAGGTCGGCGGGCTGGGCGATGTGGCCGGCGCTCTGCCGTTGGAACTCGCTGCGCAGGGTGTTGATGTTATGGTCCTGACTCCGCGTTACGGGTCGATTAATCGATGGGGATTTGGTATTGAAGACAGCCCTTATCGATATACCGTGAATATTGGAAATAAGGCGATTGACTGTGGATTATCCCGTTGGCAGTCACCTCAATATTCGAATTTTCAAGTCTATTTTATTGAGAATGAGCATTATTTCGGTTCCCGTGGAATCTATGGTAACGAGAATGGAATTCCCTATGAGGACAACGACGAACGCTATTTGCTTTTATCCAAAGCAGCCCTGGAAGTATGTAAAGTCCTGAACCGGATTCCCGATGTCATCCATTGCAATGATAACCACAGCGCCCTGATTCCGGTTTATCTGAAGAGTAAACTATCGGAGTATTCACTTTTTCAGAATACTAAAACGCTGCTGACTCTGCACAATATTGCCTACCAGGGGATTGTAAATATGGACCGGCGTCTGATCTACGACTTGCCGGATGATCTGTTTTATCCAATTGCGCCGATGGAATGGTATGGCCAGATTAACCCGCTAAAAGCGGGAATTCTGTTTGCCGATGCCTTAAGTACCGTCAGTCCGACTCACGCCCGAGAGATTATGGAAGACGAAGGTTTCAGCGCCGGCCTGAAGGGAGTTATCGCCGCTGCCGGAAAACCGGTTCAAGGCATCCTGAACGGTGTGGATTATTCGGAATGGAGCCCGCAAAGGGATATTTATATTGCCAAACAGTACTCCAACAAGACTGTTTCCGAAAAACAGTTCAATAAAATCGCATTGCTGAATGATATTGGGATCGATCAGGCAATGGTCGACAAGCCGCTGATCGGGATGGTGACAAGGCTGGTGGAACAGAAAGGCATCCCGGTTCTAATTGAAGCGCTGGAACGTCTTCTGGCGCTGGATGTAGCAATGATCATTTTAGGCAGTGGTGAGCCTGATTATGAGCGATCACTTATGAAATTTGCCGAGCGGTTTACCGGGCGTTTGAAAATTGATTTTGGTTATAATAATTCCCTGTCTCATAAAATCATGGCGGGCGGCGACATGTTCCTGATGCCGTCGCGCTATGAACCCTGCGGCATCACCCAGATGGCAGCCCTGAAATACGGGACGGTTCCCATCGTGCATAAAACCGGCGGCTTGGCGGATACGGTATTTCAGTGGAACAGCCAGTCCGGCAACGGGTTCGTGTTTGAAAATTATTCGGCGGATGATCTGATAAAATCGGTTCGGAATGCTGTGTCTGTTTATTATGATAAGGATGAATGGCGACACATTATGCTGAACGGAATGGCCGCGGATTTTTCCTGGCAGCAATCGGCGCAACAGTATGTTGAACTGTATACCTACACCTGTCAGGTTTAATCAAATAATCCTATCTGGGTTGGAAATATCTAATAAACCTGACAGGTGTAATGAAAGACCTGACAGTTTCTCTTTTTCCTGACAGATATAAAGTGTAGGAAACTATGTACAATAAAGCTCAAAACACTACCTCTGTTTTCATCGAGAATCAGTTTTACTACGTCTTAAATCGGGCGAATGGAGATGACCGGCTTTTTTATACCGATGCGAATTTCTCCTATTTTCTTGAAAAACTTAATTCGTATATATCGGCTTTTGTAGAGATTTATGCTTATTGTCTGATACCGAACCACTTTCATTTGCTGGTAAAAGTTAAGGATATAATACCTACACCTGTCAGGTTTAATCACTTAATCCTATCTGAATTGGAAGAATCTAATAAACCTGACAGGTGTAGTTCTGGAAAACCTGGCAGGTGTAATAGCTTGATCACCCAGGCTTTTTCTAATTTCTTTAACTGCTACGCTAAATCCATCAACCGGCAAGAGTACCGCTCGGGCAGTCTGTTCGAGAGACCATTCAAGCGCAAAATAATTGATACGGAAGAATATTTGAAAATGATTATTATCTATATTCACTTGAATCCCGTTCACTATCAAATAACCCAATCTTTCGAAAATTATCGCTGGAGTTCCTATCAAACCATGCTTGACAACCAACCGACCAAACTACCTCGTAAAACCGTGTTTGATATTTTCGAAGGCAGAGACCGGTTCATAGAAGACCATCAAAATGCAAAAATCAATTATATAGAAATAGCGAAATATGCACTGGAATAACCTTACACCTGTCAGGTTTACAGGATTGATCTCATCTGAAGGAAAAAGAACCTAAATAAACCTGACAGGTGTAGCAGGATCCTGGTGTAATCGAATAATCTCATCCGGGGAAAAACTTTGTCCTCTACAAAAACAAATCCCACTACTCCAAAACCCTATACCCATATTCCCCTATACCCTTATACCCTTTACCTATTAACCGAGGCATAACCTCAGGTCTGAATATTCTCTTGCTTGTCTTGTTAACCCCTTTTAATTTCCACTCCATGAGGTCATATGATAAAAATGTGGAGAATCAAAATGTTTTATTCCATGTTATAAATCAAATGCCGACAACAGATGGAAATGTTTCCCATATATTGACGATGTTATGTGATCTTATGAGAACATATTTTTTAGGAGCAAAAAGATGTTAAAAATTAAAAAAAACATAGTACTGGACGAAAACCAAAAACCGATAGCCGTTCAAATACCAATTGATGAATTTGAGCGCTTAGAAGAGATCATAGAAAATTATGGATTGGCAAAAATGATGGACGAGGTAAGAAATGATGAACGGCTCTCATTTAAGGAGGCAAAAAACTATTATCAATCATTGAAATAGAATGTGGAAGATCGAATATACAAAACGTTTTCTCAAAGAACTCTATAAGTTACCCAAAGAGATACAGACTCAATCTGAAAAGATAGTTTTTGAAGATCTATTATCTACTAACCCATATGATCTCGGGTATCTCGAACATATGAGAGGCTATCCTAACAAATACAAAATCCGAATCGGAAAATATAGAATTGGCATTACGATAAACAAACCCAATAAGCTGTTAATTTGTCAACGGATTGCGCATCGCAAAGATATTTACAAAGTATTCCCGTAATTAAATCACATAACGAATCTTTTCGCCTCAACGGAGGTCTCTGGTGAGACACCTGGGCGCACAACCCCCAACGCCGTTGAAAGTTAAGGATATGATGCCTACACCTGTCAGGTTTAATCAATTAATCCTATCCAAAGGAGAAGAATCTGATAAACCTGACAGGTGTAATAATGTTGAACATTACCATCTGGTTATGGGATTATGGTGTATTGATCCGGCTGATCTGGGGAATTTTATTTTTTATCGGCGGCGTCGGTTT
>JAUSPJ010000064.1 GCA_030655795.1 Fidelibacterota bacterium
TTGGTTGTTCTTCTTGAGAATTAGATTGGAAGTTCGGATTCTGCTTCCGCTTCTATTAATACCGGAACAGTGCGTATTGCCGGTTTGACTAATGAGGCGACTGGCATTCTGAAAGGAAAAGAATTCATAATTAAAAAATTCCCATTCAAAGTCGGTCGCAACAGCTCGCATATTTCCGACGCTATTTTTGTCAACAACGATCTTTGCATTGATGATGTCGTCCCCTACAATGTCTCAAAAAATCACATGTCGATTAATTTTCATGACAACCATCTCTATATTCTTGACCGGGGCAGCAGTCTCGGTACGATTGTGAACGGAAAACAAATCGGCGGGCAGGTTTCAAATTATAAAATCAACCTGAATCCGGGCGAAAATATTGTTATCATCGGCAGTGAAGCCTCCCCCTATCAGTTTAAAATTACACTATAGAAAGCCTAATGATCCCGAGAAAAAATTTACTGCGCGCCATCCAAAAATCCGTATCACAACCCCTGTATGCCAGTCGAAATTTTATTCACCGCACGCAATCGGCGCTTTCCTATCACGTGTATAATGGCAAAAGCTACTGGCCGGAAACGATTTCCCTTTTTCTGACATATAAGTGTAATCTCCGCTGTCTGATGTGTGGTCAATGGGGCGAAAACGGCGCCTTTAACGAATTCAATAAAGATATTCTAAAACAGCAACTGACGCTGGAAGAAATTAAATCCATAATCGATGACGTTCGTGGATTTAAACCAAATATCACCCTCTTTGGGGGTGAACCTTTTTTACATCCCGACTGGTTCAAAATAATCAAAACCATCAAAGCTGCCGGCCTTCGCTGCAATATTGTGACAAACGGGACATTCATTCAAAATTATGCGGAAGAAATCATCGAATCCGGTCTGGACGAAATTATCTTCTCGCTGGATGGTCCGGAAGAGATTCATGATTCTATCCGGCGGGTATCCGGAACTTTTAACCGATCAATTAACGGATTTCTGTTATTGAATCAGCTGAAACAGAAATATAAGAGTAAAAATCCTGTCATTAATATTAACAGCACAATCTGGAAGGAAAACTACCGTAATATCCGGGATACGGTTGAAATTGCCCGGAGTATCGATGCAAAAGGATTAACGTTTCATCACCTGTTGTTTTTATCAAAGCCAACCGTTCAGCAGTTTATTGAGTCATTTGATGACCGATTTAAACAAAAACCGACTGACTGGATCGGATTCGCCTGGGACAATCCACCGGAGATCGACGTTGAATATTTGATCAGCGAACTCAATTGGGTAAAGCAGTACAAATCGAAGATGAACATCAGTGTATTTCCAAACATTAACGATGATGAGGTCCGCCGCTGGTATACCCGGTTTGACTTCGAATCAACTTCCTACCGTAATCGCTGTTTGAGTCTGTGGATGACTGCTTACGTATTTCCCGACGGAACAGTCCGTCCCTATCACTCGATGAATTTTATTACCGGCAATATCCGCGATAAGCGTTTCCGCGAAATCTGGAACAATGACATTTACATGGATTACCGAAAACATATTAAAGCGCATAAAAAATTCGCGGTCTGTTCCAAAGGATGTACAGAATTCTTTCGGTATTAAGAAAGTATTAATATTTGACTAAGAATGAATAGATAATTAAATTGCGTCAGAGAGAAGAGGCTTATGAAAATAAAAATACTTATCGTAGATGATGAACACGACATTGTCGAACTTCTGGGTGACTTGCTGCTTCAAAAAGGATACAATGTCGCCAAAGCATTTTCCCAGGCTGAGGCAAGGTCCCAAATCAATGCATTTAAACCATCAATTATGCTGCTGGATATAAAACTTCCGGACGGTGATGGCATTGACTTTCTGAAAGAGATCAAACCGAAGTATCCAAATCTTGATATTATCATGATTACGGGACTGGCCGACAAGGAAATTGCCCTGGAAGCGCTGAGAAATGACGCAGCAGACTATATCACTAAACCGATTGACCTTAACTATTTGACCAACAGCGTGTTAGCCAAAGTAGTCACCGGGTTTTCCGGATAATATTTACCAAGCGATGATACGGGTAAATGTTTTTTATCCCACGAAGTTCTTTTTAACCACAATAAATGGGAAATACATGAGAAATATTTTCAGATTGACCGTTTGGAGCTTGTTGATTTTACTGATTGTCTGTCAACTGAGCGCTCAGACGACAGAACTTGTTGATGATGAAATTGATGCCATGATTGTCCTGCAAGCAGCGGATAAAGTTACCATTTCATACATTGACGTCGACTCCAAAGGTAACCCGGTTCAACGCAGCAATATTTTTACTATCCGACCGGATGGAACGATTTTCCATGAATTGCTGGGAGTTGTGACGTTGGCAAATATGACGATTGCCGAAGCAGAGGAATTGTTGACAGAGAAATTTTCGCAGTTTTTTAACCAGCCCCGGGTTGCTGTGAGTGTTCTTGAAAAAACGAGCATTAAGGTTATTCTTTATGGTGAGGTTTCAAGAATGGGTGTCTTCCCCATCAAACCCAATACCAGGGTTGCCGAGTTTATTATCGAAAATGGTGGTACGACGCCTGAAGCGGATCTGGCCAGAATTACCGTTTCGAGAGCCGATGGCGGTAAAATAATCTTTGATATGGAAAAATACCTGTTTACCAGCGAACCGGTTAATAATGTGATCCTGAAAGATAAGGATAAAATCATCGTACCCCGGTTTAAAGTGCAGGAAAAATACGGCCGCCTGTCGAAGAACTATGTCCTGCAATACGGCAATGTTCTGGAAATCATCATCAACGAAATGGCGCTGATGGAAACCAATCCCGCTCAATCCGAATCCTATGTAATTGACAGCGAGGGTAACATTTTTCACCGTCTTTTCGGACTGGTTCATCTTGGTGGAATGACGGTTGATAAATCTCAGGACGTCCTGGCCGAAATGGCCAAACGCTACTTTCGTGAACCCATTGTGACCGTCAATGTCCTTGAGCTGAGCTCCCGAAACGTATTTGTTTTTGGACAAGTCGTTCGCCCGGGCATTTATCCTATTGAAGGAAACATTCAGTTGGCAGAATTTCTGGCAAATATTGGTGGATTAACCGATGAGGCTGATCTCCGTGATATTGTCGTTACCCGCAAACAAGGACGTCCGGTTGAGTTTAGTCTCGAGGATTTCCTCTTTAAACGCGACGACAGTAAAAATGTATTTTTAGAAGATGGCGATCGTATTATTGCGCAAAAAAGACAACGGGGATTTTTTGTCAGGCTTTCTGAGAAGTTACAGCCATTTCAAATCATTTTCACATTTATCACCGGTATATTTACTGTGTACGTATTGTTAAATTCAAAATTAATCTAAGTATAGAGACTCCAATATGGCATCCTATGAATTAAATCTTCGCGACTACTGGCGAATTATTAAAAAGAAGAAAATAATCGTCATCGTGACTGTTGTCATGCTGGGCAGCTTCAGTTTTTTCTTTGCCATGATGAATAAACCAACCCCTATGTATCAGGCCACCGCCAGCCTGAAAATCGAAAAATCTACCGATTTGACCGGTATGTACATGCAGAGTTTTAACTGGTATGCCGGTGATGAAATGGCAACCCGGGGAGAAGAAATTAAAAGTATTCCGATGGTTGAAAAAGCCGCACAAATAATGGGGCTTATTGATTCCTCATTGACAACAAAGGAAATTCGAAACAATCCGGAATATTATGACATTGTTGACAAATTAAAAAAACGTGTCAAGACAGAACAAGAAGGTTTAACTAACATTATTCATATCAAAGTTACCGATTATGATCCACAGCGTACCGCCGATTTGGCCAACGCACTGGCCCAGGTTTATATAGAAGAAAGTTATCAACTAAAAAATGCCACGGCGATTGCAGCCCTTAAAGCAATTACAAGCCATCTCGCTCAGGCCGAACGCAATTATCAAAATACTGAAAAGAAAATACGGGCATACAAGAATCAGAACAATTTATTATTACTCGAAGGAACGGCTTCACGATTAAGCGCTGAGATAACTGTCGCTGAGAAAGAATTAAATGAATTACGCTCCGACATCAATCAAATCGATAATATCCTGTTTGAAATCGATCAAAATCCGGATTATATCTATTACATCTCATTTGACCTGCTATTGAATCGTCAAAATACTGTTTTAACTGCTCTTCAATCACAACTTAACCAGTTATCGACGAATGAAAGACAATATTTACAGCATTATACCGAAAATCATCCCACGGTTACCGAAGTCCACCGGCAAATTGAATCGAGGCAGCGACGATTTATTGAAGAATTAAAAACCTATCGAGAGACACTGGTCCAAACCGAAAACAATATTTATGAGCGCTGGAAAAAATTATCCACTAATTACCGCTCGATTCCGCTGCTGGATTTTACATTACAGAATATCGAACGGGAAATGGAAGTTAATAAAAATTTATACCAAACTCTGAAGGCCCGTCATCAGGAGGCGCTTATTAAACAGTCCGAACTGGTGCATGAAGTCTTTCTGTTAAAACCGGCCTTCCTTCCCACCAGACCGGTTAACCCGACGATGATCGGCCCAACCACAGCCATCGGAGCCGTCATTGGAATTATCCTCGGTGTTATCCTGGCATTTGTTGCTGAAACCCTGGATACCACGTTCAGCACTATCGACGACATTGAAAAAACCCTGGACACTACTGTTGTCGGAATTGTACCATTTGTTGATATTGAAGATATCAAGGCGCAGTTATTAGAAAAAATTGATTCACCGATCTCCGATGAAATTCTGGAAATGCAGGCTCGCCTCGTCTCTCACTACAACCCGAAATCAACAATGGCCGAAGCCTTCCGGGCGTTGCGGACCAACATCCACTTTGGCCTGATGGACAAAGGCTATAAATGTTTGATGGTGACCTCATCGGTTGCCAGTGAAGGAAAAACGACAATTGCGGTTAACCTGGCCGTGTCGATGGCCCAAATCGGTCTCAATACAATATTAGTCGAATCTGATTTACGTAGACCACGAATTTCTAAGCTGTTTGGCATTGAACGAGAACCCGGTTTGACCGATGTAGTACTGCGCCGTGACGATCTGGATTCGGTAATCCGGACGATGAGCGACCTGATGATGGGGACCATGGCCACTGATACTTTCCGGACAGACAATATTCCCGGGATTGAATACCTCAACATTCTGACAGCCGGCAAACATGAACGAAATCCTTCGGAAATCATTGCATCCAAAGTGATGGACAAAGTTATCAGCGATCTGAAAGAACGCTATGACTTAATTATTTTTGATACGGCGCCGGTTATTCAGGCTACCGATTCAACGGTATTGGCCTCTAAAGTAGATACTACGCTTCTCGTGTACTACCAGGGAAAGATATCGCGAGGCACACTCAGACGCTCAAAGAACCAGCTGGAAATGCTC